>DATFEC010000222.1:0-2157 GCA_035251655.1 Candidatus Limnocylindria bacterium
TGAAGAACATCGTGTCGTCGTCGGTGGCGTGAATGCAGTCGACCGGGCACACATCCACGCACGAGGCGTCTTTGACGCCGATGCATGGCTCGGTGATCACGTACGTCACGGCTGACCGATGGTACACCGATGGCCGCGCCCCCCTTTGTCGAGCGCGAGTCGAGGTTCGGGTACAGTCGGCTCGCCATGTCCCTGCCGTGGTCGTTCGGGCATCCCCCGCTGATTGTCGCGACCGCCACGCCGCTGCGTGACGACGGCGCCGCGCTGGACCTCGAGGCGATCGGGCCGATGGTCGCCTTCCTCGAATCGCATGGGGCAGACGGCGTGTTCTGCTGCGGAACCACCGGCGAGGGGATCCTGCTGACCACAGCTGAGCGCCGTGCGGCGGCTCGCGCGTTCCGCGCCGCGACCCGCGGCCGGCTGCTGGTCCATGCCGGTGCCCAGACGACGGCGGAGACCGAGACCCTCGCCGCTGACGCCGCCGAGGCGGGAGCGGATGGAGTGGCCGTGATTCCCCCGCCCTACTTCCCGCTCGATCCCGGGGCACTGACCGATCACCTCGCCGCGGCGGCCGCGGCCTGCGCCCCCCTGCCGTTCTTCGTGTACGTCTTCACCCGCCGCAGCGGATATCCGATGCCGGTGGAGGTCATCACCGCCGTCCGCGACCGCGCGCCCAACCTGGTTGGGCTGAAGGTCTCCGAATCCCCGATGGCGGACGTGGCGCCGTTCCTGCAGCTCGGCCTGCCTGTGCTCATCGGTTCGGAGCCGCTCATCGTGCCCGCCCTGGCGAGCGGGGCCGTCGGCGCCGTCAGCGGCCTGGCCGCTGCCTTCCCGGACGAGGTCCGGGCGGTCCTCGATGCGCCAGGCCCGAATGGCGAGACGCGCCTCGAGGCGCTGCGGGCACTCATGGAGCGGCAGCCGTTCATCCCATCGGTCAAGCACATCCTCGGTCGGCGGGCGACGCCGGTTCGACCGGACGTGCGCGCACCCCTGCGTCCTTTGAGCGTCGAGCAGGCGACCCGCCTCGACACCAGCCTCGCTGAGCTCGAACTCTCAGCCGTCGGCTGAGGCTTCCTACCGGCCTCAGCCGGTGACCAGCTCCGCCGCGGCGGCTGCGGCACGAAGCCGGGCGAAACCGGGCTTGATCTGCTCGTTGATGATTCGGATCCGCCCGTCGAAGGGCAGGAACGCGCTCTTGATTGCGTTGAGGGTCAGCCACTCCATGTCGTCCAGACCGATCCCGAACGACCGTGACATCGCGGCGAACTCATCGGTCAAGCTGATGCCGCTCATCAGGCGGTTGTCGGTGTTGACCGTGACCCGGAACCGGAGTCGTCGGAGCAGGTCGATCGGATGCTCCGCGAATGAGCGCACGGCGCCGGTGTGGACGTTCGAGGTCGGGCACATCTCCAGCGGGACGCGCGTGTCGCGGACGTAGGCGGCCAAGCGCCCGAGCTTCACGAGGCCATCGGGCTGCACGGTGATGTCGTCCACGATTCGGACCCCGTGGCCCAAGCGTTCGGCGCCGCACCACTGGAGGGCCTCCCAGATCGACGGCAGCCCGAACGCCTCCCCGGCATGGAGGGTGATGTGGAAATTCTCGTGGGCAATGAGCTGGAAGGCATCGAGGAAGCGCGTCGGCGGGTAGCCGGCCTCCGGCCCCGCCATGTCGAACCCGAGCACGCCATCGTCACGGTGGCGGATCGCCAGCTCGGCGATCTCGACCGCGTGAGATTCCGCCTGGCGGATGGCGCTCAGCAGCAGGCCCATCTTGATGTCCCGGCCTTCCGTACCTCGCCGGAATCCGGCCAGCACCGAAGCGACGACCTCGTCATGGGTCATCCCCTTCTGGAGATGGAGCTCAGGCGCGAAACGGACCTCGGCGTAGACGATGCCGTCGGCCGCCAGGTCCTCGACGCACTCGGCGGCCACCCGCTCGAGGGCCTCGGGCGTCTGCATCACGGCGACGGTGTGCGCGAATGCCTCGAGGTAGAGCTCGAGCGACGAATCCGGCTTGCCCTGGAAGAACCAGTCGGCGAGTGCGTCTGGATCGGTAGTCGGCAGGTCCCGGTAACCGCTCTCCGCTGCCAGCTCGATGACAGTCCGTGGTCGCAGACCTCCGTCGAGGTGGTCGTGGAGGAGGACCTTGGGGGCCGC
>DATFEC010000287.1:0-3669 GCA_035251655.1 Candidatus Limnocylindria bacterium
GCTGCTCGTCGTGGTCGTCGCCTTCGTCGCGTACCTCGCGTACCAGTTCCTGACCTTCGCGGGCACGCCCGTCCTGACCGTGACCGACCCGCCGACGGACCTCGCCGCCTACGAGGGAACGTCCTACGTCGTGCGTGGGGAAACGGTGCCGGATGCCGAGATCACGGTTGATGGTTTGCGGGAGAACCCCCGTGCAACGGCCTCGGCCAGCGGGGCGTTCTCGATTCGCGTCGAGCTCGTGCCCGGTTCGAACGTGATCACCCTGGTCGCGACCGACCCGGTGACCCTGCGTGCGTCCAGCCCGGTGATCCGCACGATCACCGTCACGCTGTCGCCGGAGACGGCGACGCCGGTGCCGAGCATGCCGCCCAGCGGCAGCCCCGCCAGCCCATAAGATAGGCACCGATGGCCGACTCCTCGTTCGACGTGGTAAGCGATTTCGACCAGCAGGAGCTGGTGAACGCCCTGGACCAGGTCCGGCGCGAGATCGCGACCCGCTACGACTTCAAGAACTCGAAGTGCACCCTGGAACTGGGGAAATCCGAGATCACGCTCCACGCCGATGACGACTTCCGCGCGGCAGCGGTCAAGGACCTCGTCCAGTCGAAGGCCGTCAAGCGCGGCCTCAGCCTCAAGGTCTTCGAATGGGGCAAGACCGAGCCGGCGGCTGGCGGGACAGTCCGCCAGGTCATCGGTCTGAAGCGCGGGTTGAACGCCGACCAGGCACGCGAGCTTTCGAAGCACGTCCGCGACCGCTTCCCCAAGGTCAAGGTCTCGATCCAGGGCGACGCGCTGCGGGTCATCTCGCCCAAGAAGGACGAGCTGCAGGCGGTGATCGCCGACCTGCGCGCCCTCGACTACCCGGTCGCCCTGCAGTTCATCAACTACCGATGAGCGGGCCGACGGAGACCGATCTCGAGTCAGCCGCCGCCCGCCTGGGTGAGGCCCTGCTCGCGGCGGAGTGGACACTGGTCACCGCAGAGTCGTCGACGGCGGGCCTCATCGGTCATGCGATCACGATGGTTCCGGGAGCCAGCCGGTACTACCTCGGCGGGGTGATCGCGTACTCCAACCTGGCCAAGGAGCTGGAGCTCCACGTCCCGGCGGAGCTCCTCGTCAGCCACGGCGCCGTCAGCGACGAGGTGGCCCATGCGATGGCCGTGGGCGTCCGCAACCGATTCGACGCCGACCTCGGCGTCGCCGTTACCGGCATTGCCGGGCCCGACGGCGGGGGCGCCGACAAGCCGGTCGGCCTGCACTTCATCGCCGCCTCCCGCCGAGGTCATCCGGCGACGGTCGAGCGCCACGTCTTCACGCACGAACGCGAGGGCAACAAGGCAGCGGCCGCCCTCGCCGCCCTTGAGCTGGCGGCTCGGGAGATCAGCGCCGGCTGATGGTCGCGGCCGGCGAGCGGATCCACGTCATCGGCATCGCCGGCGCCGGAGCCGCCGGGACCGCTCTCCTCGCCGCCCATGCGGGTGCGAGGGTGGACGGCTGCGATGCCGCCGGTCAGTCCGCCTACACCGATCCGCTAACCGGTATCGGCGTAACAATGGTGTCCGGTCATGATCCATCTCACCTGGAGGGGGTAGACCGGGTCGCGGTCAGCGCCGCGCTCCGCCTCCAGCCGGAGCTGCCGGAGCTCGTCGCGGCGCGCGAGCGGGGAGTCCCTGTCGTCCCCTGGCAGGACCTCCTCGGGGAGCTGATGGGGGAGCGAGGTCGGCTCGGGGTGGCCGTCGCCGGCACGCACGGCAAGTCGACCGCTACCGCCCTCCTCGGCCACCTGCTCGTTGTTGCCGGCCACGACCCCACGGTGGAAGTCGGGGCCATGATCCCGGCCTGGGGTGCCTCGGCGCGGGCCGGTGGGGGAGTGGAGTTCGTCGCCGAGGCCGACGAGTATGACGGCAACTTCCTCCACCTCCATCCCGCGGCCGTCCTGCTGACCACGATCGAGATGGACCATCCCGACGTCTTCGCCGACGAGGATGCGGTGTACGACATGTTCGTGCGCTTCCTGGGCGGGATGAGCAGCCACGAGCTGGTCGGCGGCAAGCTGCTGGTGGCGCTGGCGGGGGATTCGGGGACGGAAGCGGTCCTCGCCCGCCTGGAGGGCTGGGACGGCCGGCTGGTGGAGTACGGACCCGGAACCGATATCGCCGCCGCCAATGTCACCTACGACCAGGACGGCACCAGCTTTGACCTGTTCGGCCGACGGTACCGATCGCGCCTGACTGGCGCGCACAACGTGCTCAACGCGGTCGGTGCGCTGGTTATGGGTCACGAGCTCGGAATCGGTCCGGATGCCCTCCAGGAGGCTCTGGAGGGCTTCGGCGGGGCCTCTCGGCGCCTGGAGCTGATCGCGGATACTGCCGGCGTGCTCGTGTTCGACGATTACGCGCACCATCCGACCGAGGTGCGAGCCGCCCTGGAGGGTGCTCGGCAGCGGGTTGGCGACCGGCGGCTGTGGGCGGTGATCGAGCCGCACACCTTTGCCAGGACCCGCGCGATGTTCGACGAGTACGCGTCCGCCTTCCGATCGGCCGATGAGGTCGTGGTGGCCGATATCTTCGCCGCGCGTGACCCGGACACGACGATCGTCAGTGCCGAGGAGCTGGCCGATGCCATCGAGGAGGTGTCGACCGTGCCCGCCATCGCGACGGGGGACGTGCTCGAGACGGCTGACTACGTCGGCTACAAGGTCCGACCGGGCGAGGCCGTGGTCACGCTCGGGATCGGCTCGAGCCACAGGATTGCCGCCCGAATCGCCGAAATCCTCCTCGAGCAGGCGGGGGAGGGCATCTCGTGAGAGGCGCCCGGGCCGTCCTCCTCACGATCTTGCTGACCGCCGCTGTCGCCGTCGTGCAGCAGGGCCTCGTCCGGCTCGTGGAGGGCTCTGGAGCGGCCCAGGAGCCGGCCGTGATCTTGATCCTGCTCCTCGCGGCCTTCCTGGGCCTGCTGACCGGCGTGGCGACCCGTGCCTTGAATCTCCCGGGCGCCGTCGCCCCGACCGTGGTCGTCCTCGCCTGGACGTTGGCGCCGGTGATCTTCTCTGCGCTGCCCTGGGAGATCTTCCAGGCCCTCGGCGGCGATGCCGCCCTTTCGGCCACCGAGTCGCTCGCCCTGGCCATGGCCGCCGTGGCCGCCGCCATCACCCTAGGCGTCCAGATTCCGAACGGCGACTAGCGCCGGGACGCTGGCAGATGGTCGCCCGGGTGTTCCTGCCTCTCGTACTCGTCGCGGGCGCCCTCATCGGTCTCGGTGTCGTCTATCCGACCCTGAACGGCCCGTTTCGCGTCGACTGCAGTCGGGTCAACGAGACGACCTGTGAACAGGTCTGGCGCGAAGCCGCGCTCCACGAAGAAGGACTGACCTCGCTGTTGCCCGTGACCCGCGTCCGGGTCATCGCTGATTACCAGGCTGAATCGGCCGAATGCCTCGACATCTATCTCGAGCGCTGGATCTTCTCCAGGACCGTCATCAACGACTGCCTCTAGGCCTCCTTCCCTGAGGACGGTCGGGGTCCGACGGCTAACGCAACATAACCTCCATTTGCGGAAGCGATGTCAGAGCTGCTCCGGAGGACTAAAGGACCGGGGTCCTCACCTGAACGGGTTATCGACCGATGATCTGGCTCCGCCGTACCGTGCGGCGCATGAACAAACGACGCGA
>DATFEC010000210.1:0-8313 GCA_035251655.1 Candidatus Limnocylindria bacterium
GCCGCGGGCATGCTCATCGCGCCAGTCGTTGGGGCGGCCTGGTTCGCGATCGGAGCGCCCACCGACCCATCCACCGCGCTGACCGGGACCGCCATCCTGGCGGCGGTCCTGGCTGGCGGGGCGGCGCTCACCGGTGCTACCCAGCGGGGAGGAGGCCGCGCCGCGCTGACCACGATCGGGACGGGGCTGTTCGGTGCGCTCGGTGTCGTCGTGGCCGGCAGCCTGGTGGGCGGCGGGGCATCCCTCCCCGTCGCGACCGCGGCCGCGATCTGCGGCGGGTTCGCCAGCGTGCCGGCCGCGGGCATCGCGGCTCTCCTCGGCGATGCCCCACGCCTCCGGCGATTCTTCTCCCCAGCGCTGATCGGTGGCGTGGTTGCGTTCCTGGGAGTGCGCAACCTCTTCGGCGCCTAGCCCTCGACCCTACGCGGTGGCCTCGATCGGTCCACTCCCGACGAGGATGCACGCGGCTTCGTGAGCCGGCCCGACCTGGACCAGTGCCGGGTCGGTCGTCCGGCAGGCCTCCACCGCGACCGGACAGCGGGGATGGAACCGGCAGCCCGAGGGGATGCGGGAAGGATCGGGCGTCTCGCCGACCAGGATCTGGGAGGCCCGGTCGCGGGCGTCCGGGTCGGCCACGGGGAGGACGGACAGCAATGCCCGGGTGTACGGGTGCTGCGGATCGGCCAGGACCTGCCCGGTCGGTCCGGCTTCCACGATCCGGCCGAGGTACATCACCGCCACCCGGTCGGCGTAGGCAAAGACCGTGGCGAGGTCGTGGGTGATCATGAGCACCGCGATCGACCGCTCGGTGGCCAGTCGGCGAATGAGGTTCAGGATCTCGGCGCGGATGCTGACGTCAAGCATGGACACCGGCTCGTCCGCGACCAGGACCTGTGGCTCGAGGATCAGTGCGGCCGCGATCGCCACCCGCTGTCGTTGCCCGCCCGACAGCTCGAACGGGAGGCGTCCTTCGTACGCGTCGGGGGGATTGAGCCCGGCAAGCCCCAGGGCGGCATGGACCCTGCGGCGGATGTCTGCCGGGGAGGCCGCGTGGTGGATCCGAAGCGGCTCGGCGACGATGTCGCCCACTCGCTGCCGCGGGTTCAGTGATTCGTACGGGTCCTGGAAGATCATCTGCACCCGCTTTCGGGCCGCGGTCAGCTCGCGTCGCGAGAAGCCGGCAATCGGCTCGCCGTTGAGCAGAACCTGGCCACCGGTCGGCTCGAGCAGGCCCAGGAGGAGGTTCCCGGTCGTCGTCTTGCCGCTTCCCGACTCGCCGACGAGGGCGAGCACTTCGCCGGGTGCCAAGTCGAAGCTCACCCCGTCCACCGCACGTACCGGGTTGTCGGGAACGCGCCGGAGAGAGTCGGTCAGCGAGCGCCGGCCGGGGAAATGCATCTTCAACCGGTCGATGACGAGGATCGGCGGGGTCATCGCGATCGGACCTCGGCCGGATCCAACAGGAAGCACGTCGCGCGGCGGTCGCCGTCGAGCTCGTAGGCGGGCGGGACCTCGACCCCGCACCGCGCGAACGCGTGGGGGCAGCGTGGCGCGAACGGGCAGCCGGCAGGCATGGCATCGAGCTGGGGCGGCGTGCCCGGGATCGCGTGCAACGCGCGGTCCGGGCTGCCCGCGTCCGGGAACGCCTGCAGGAGAGCGGTGGTGTACGGGTGGCGGGGATCGTGGAACAGGGGGCCGGCCGCTGCCTGCTCGGCAAGCCGGCCGCCGTACATCACGACGACCTCGTCACACACCTGCGCGACCACCCCGAGGTCGTGGGTGATGAGGATCGTGCTCATTTCGAGCTCCTCGGTCAGCCCGGCAAGCAGCTCGAGGATCTGGGCCTGGATCATCACGTCGAGGGCGGTGGTGGGCTCGTCGGCGACGATGACCCGTGGCTGGCAGGCGAGGGCCAGGGCGATCATCGCTCGCTGGCGCATGCCGCCGGAGTAGGTGTGCGGATACTCCTCCGCCCGCCGGGCCCCGATGCCCACCCGCTCGAGGAGCTCGGCCGCGCGGCGGTCGGCCAGCTGCCCGCTGATCGTGCGGTCGTGGACGCGGATCGCCTCGGCGACCTGCTGACCGACGGGACGGACCGGGTTGAGCGCATTCATCGCCCCCTGGAAGACCATTGCCATCTTCGTCCAGCGGAACGCTCGCATCTCGTCCTCGGGCAGGGAGAGGACGTCGGTCCCTTCAAACATGACCGCGCCGGCGGTTACGTGGCCTTCCGGTGGCAGCAGGCGCTGGATGGCGAGCATGGCCGTGGTCTTGCCGCAGCCCGACTCTCCGACCAGGCCGACGGTCTGCCCGCGGTGCAGGTCGAAGCTCAGGTCGCGGACCGCGGTCAGGGGCCCGTCCGGCGTGTCGTAGGCGACGGTCAGCCCCCGAACGGCGAGGATCGGCTCCGGGGCGGCACCCGGTCCGCCGACGGGGATCTTGCGCAGGACGCCCGCGACCAGGCCGCGGTCCACGACCTCCCGGCGATCGGCACGATCACGCTCGAGGTAGTGGCGCTTGAGTCGGGGGTTGAGCAGCTCCTCGATCGCGTTGCCCAGCAGGGCGAGGCTGAGCACGACCCACACGATCGCCAGCCCGGGCGGGAGGAATGCCCACCACGCCCCGGCCGACACGGCGCCGCGCGTGAACGCGAAGTTCAGCATCTTCCCCCAGCTGATCAGGGTCGGGTCGCCGAGGCCGATGAACGCGAGGGTCGACTCCTCCAGGATCGCCAACGAGATGAACAGGACCGAGTAGGCGACCAGGAGCGGCATGACCAGGGGCAGGATGTGGTGGCGGATGATGTACCCGTCCCCGGCGCCGACGGCGCGGGCGCGGGTGACGAACCGTCGCTCGCGCAGTGACAGCGTCTCGGACCGGACCAGGCGAGCGAGATAGGTCCAGCCGAGGAGACCGATGACCAGGATGATCGTGGTCAGGCTCGGTCCGAGGATGGCGACGAGCACGATCTGGAGGGCGAGGGCCGGGATGACGAGCACGAAGTCGGTGATTCGCATCAGTGTCCCGCCCAGCCTCCCGCCGCGGTACCCGGCGATCAGCCCGATGGCCGACCCCACCCCCAGCGACAGGATCGCCGCGACGAACCCGACGAGCAGGGAGACGCGCGCCCCGTAGATGAGCTGCGACAGGACGTCCTTGCCGCCGTCATCGGTCCCCAGCGGGTGCTCGGCCGATGGCGGCTGGTAGATGTCCTCGATCCTGACCGGCGGCGTCTCGTATGGGTCGTACGGCGCGATCCATGGCGCGAACACCGCCATCGCGACGGTGAGCCCCAGCATGATCAGGCCGGCGATGCCCGCCGGCCGGCGCAGCACCCCCCGCACCAGGCCACGACGCACCGTCGTTGCGCGCGGCGGAGCGGCGGACTCGACGACGATGGTCATGCGTGCTGCGCTTCGCTGACCCGGGGATCGAGGAACCCGTAGGCCAGGTCCGCAAGGAGGTTAGCGGCGACGACCACCACCGCGATCAGCAGGAACGTGCCCTGCAGGACGGGATAGTCCTTCTGCCCGACCGCGGTCACCGTGAGGAGGCCCAGCCCGGGCCACGAGAAGACGACCTCGGTCTGGATGGCGCCCGCCACCACGAAACCGAAATCGAGGGCGATAAGGGTGACCAGGGGCAGCATCGCGTTGCGCAGGGCGTGCTCGCGAATGATCCGCCACGTGGTCAGGCCCTTCGCCTTGGCGGTGAGGATGTAGTCCTCGCTGAAGACGTCCAGGACGCTGCTCCGCATGATCACGACGTACTCGCCGAAGATGACCAGCGCGAGGGTCAGGGTGGGCAGGATGAGGTGGGCGACGAGGTCGGCGAATGCCTCCCAGGCCGAGTCGAACTCGGCACCGACCGTCGCCCGGCCTCCGGTTGGCAGACCCAGGGCGCCGGCCCCGAACAGAAGCAGGATGAGGCCCAGGAAGAAGGTCGGGAGCGACCACAGGAGGAGCGCGACGGCGACAGCCCCATAGTCGATCGCCGATTTCCGGCGCCAGGCCGCGGCCAGGCCCAATCCCACCCCCATCATCACCCCGATCACCTGCGCGGGCAGCACGAGCCACAGGGTGTTGCCGAGTGCCACGGTGAGCAGCTCGGAGACCGGTGTGCTGCGGTACTGGTACGACACGCCGAGGTCGCCCTGGGCCAGCTGCCCGAGGTAGATGAAGTATTGGGAGTCGAAAAGGCTCTCCCCCTCTTCGAAGTTCAAGAAAACCGGCTTGTCGAGCCCGAACCGCTCCCGGAGCGCCGCCTCGGTCTCGGGGCTCATCCGGGGATCGTGCACACCGGCCTTGGCCGGGTCGCCGGGCAGCACGCGGAACAGGAAGAAGTTGAAGGTGATGACCACGAAGATCGTGACCACCGCCCATGCCACCCGGCGCAACAGGAAGCTCCCGCGACCGGTCAGACCAGACCTCCGATCGCTACGGGCGCCCGGTTATCGGTCTACTCGACGGGGTGGACGGAGACCAGTGAGATCGCGCTGTCCAGGCCGAAGGTCGCTGAGCCCTGGTACCAGCCCGTGAACGTGTCGGTCCGGAACGCCTCGGTGTTCTGGGCGTAGTACGGGATCAGGTACAGCATCTCGTCGAGGACGATCTGCTGCAGCTCGTGGATCATCTGGATCCGCGCCTCCGAGTCCGTCTCGATGCTCGAGGCGTTGTAGATCTCGTCGTACTCGGGATTGCAGTAGCCGGTCTCGCTCGTCCCAGTCTCGACCTCAGCGCAGGTCGTGACGCTCATAAGGAACTGGGGATCGGGGTCCGAGCCCCAGCCCCACAGGATGACGTCGTAGTCGAAGGCCGGGCAGCAGACCGCGGTCAGGGCGTCGGGCTCGAGAGCAATGATGTCGAGGTTGACCCCGATCTCGCCCCACATCGCGTCCAGCAGCTCCGCTTCGCGCGCGCCGGTGTCGATGTCGTTGGGGTAGTTGAAGCGGAAGGTGAGATCGTCACAATCCTGGCTGCCGAGGCATTCGCGCACGCCGTCGCCATCGGTGTCCTCGTAGCCGGCGTCGTCCAGCATCTGGTTGGCGGCATCGACGTCGTATGGGTAGTCGGCGTCCAGCCCGAGGAAGAAGTCGCCGAGCCCGACCGGGACCAGGCCGAGTCCGGGGCTGGCGGTGCCGAGCGTCGCCACGTCGATGATCTGCTGCTTGTCGGTCGCGGTCGCGAGGGCCTGGCGGACGGTGACATCGCGCAGGGCCTCGTGGCCGGAGCAGATGCCGTCAGCCGGGCAGTCGGCCGGGTCGATGACGTTGAAGAACACGTCACGGATCGAGCCGCCGGCAGCCACGTCCGAGATCTGAACCTCGATGTTCTCCGTGTTCTGAAGGGTCGAAATGGCGGTGGCCGGAAACTCGGTGATGGCGTCCACGTCACCGTTGGTCAGTGCCGCGATCCGCGCATCGGCGTTGGTGAAGGTCTGGATGACGACTTCGTCGACCAGCGGCGGCGTGTCCCAATAGTCGTCGTTGGCTTCCAGCCGGACGAACTCGCCCTGGCTGAACTCGGCGAGCTTGAACGCGCCGGAGCCGATCATCTCCTCGTTCTCGAAGGCGACCGGATCCTCGACCGCCTCCCAGATGTGCTTCGGGAGGATGTACATGAACACCATCCGCGACTCGAAGTTGCCAACGGGGTCGCTGGTGGTGATCACGATCGTGGTCGGGTCGGGCGCCTGGATGTCGACGAACACGTCCGGGTACGAGGGCAGGTAGATGTAGTCCGGTGTGTCGCGGTAGAGCTCGAGGCTGAACTTCACGTCCTCGCTGGTGAGCGGCGTGCCGTCATGAAACGTCGCGCCCTCGACCAGGGTCAGGGTCCACGTCAGCCCGTCATCAGAGACGACCCAGTCGGTCGCCAGCTCCGGGACGAACTCCCCGGTTGGGGCGACCTCGATCGGGGTGTCGTAGATCAGCTCGTACAGGACGTAGTCCTCCGCCAGCTCGCCATTGCCCGGGTTCAGCGCGGTGGCGGCGCCACCGATGCCCAGCCGGACCGTTCCCCCGGTGGCTCCGCTCCCTGACGGCGGGGCTGATCCGTCATCCGGGCTCTCGCTGGCCGTCGGCTGACAGGCAGCCAGGACCAGTATGGTGGCGCCCAGCAGGGCGGCGGTACGGGCATGGCGTCGGGACACGACCTCTCTCCTCCTCGAGTCGGCGGCCGAGCCGCGGTCGGTTCCACGGCTGACGCGTCCGATGATGGCACAGCCGCTGCCAGCGGCATAGTCGGAGCGGCCCGCGCCATACTCGGGAGACATGGCGAAACCCCGCAAACCCCCCGCCACGGCTGCCGATCTGGTTCGGGCCCAGGCGGTCCTCGAGTCCTTCCACCCTGCGCGCGACGGCGTCCAGGTGGTGCTCGCGGTCCGCAGGGTGCTCGGCAACGCATACCGATCCCACCTGTGGGTGGTGTCGGCCGACGGCGGCCGCCCGCGTCGGCTGACCGATGGCGCCGTTCGCGACACCGGGCCGCAGGTCTCGCCTGATGGCCAGTGGGTGGCCTTCGTGCGCGCTCCGTCCCGCCAGCCGGGGTCGAAGGGTCGGACGGGTGACGATGTCGCGCAGGCGTGGATCATGCTGCTGGACGGGAGTCGGAGGCCCCATCGCTTGACGTGGCTCAAGCACGGGGTGGACTCCGTGCACTGGAGCCCTGACGGCCGGTCCCTCGCTCTGCTCGGGCCCGCCGGCGAGCCGCGGTTCGTGGTGGGACTGCAACGGGACGGGGTGGAGCCACTCGCCCGCCACATCACGCGAACGGACTGGCGCGACGACGCGTCGGGGCTCGTCGGCCGCCGAACCCACCTGTGGGTCGTCGATGCCGCTGATCGGGGGCGACGCGGCCCGCGCCAGCTCACCGGCGGCGACTACGACGTCGCCAACCCCGCCTGGTCGCCGGATGGCCGATGGATTGCCTTCGATGCCGATATGGAGCCGGACTGGAACATCCGCTACCGGTACCGGGTCTTCCGCGTCCCGTCCGCGGGCGGCTCGGTGGAGGAGCTGGTGAGTCTGAGAGGTGACGCCCGCGCCCCCTCCTACTCCCCGGACGGGAAGTGGCTCGCCTTCCTCGGGACGGACGTGGACGACCCCACGGTGGCGGATCCCGAACGAGTCTGGCTGGCCAGCGCGACGGGCGGCGATCCGCGGTGCCTGACCCCGAAGCTCGACGACGGCGTGGGGGGCTGGGCGTGGGCCGACCTGGCCATGGCCGAGGAGGTGGAGGCACCCCAATGGGAAGACGACGGCCATCTGCTCGTCGTCGTCGGGCGGCGCGGGCGGGTGCTCCCCTATCGCATCCAGGTGCCCGGCGGCGGCCTCGAGCCATTGGTGGACGAGTCCCTGCGCATGATCGCGGGCACGGTGACCGCGAGCGGCGGGCGACGGTTCGTGAGTGCCGCGGTCGACGGGCGAGCCTCGGACCTGTACGAGCTCGCTGACGGTCGCGCCCGGCGACTAGCCGACCTCGGCTCGCGATGGGAGGGCCGGTTCCGGCAGTTCACGCTCGACGAGCTGGAGGTTCCGACGCCGGCCGGGCCGATCCAGGTCTGGGTTGCCTCGCCGATCGGCGCCGCCGACCGCCCGCTCCCCACGGTACTCCACTTCCACGGTGGGCCGAACGGCGCATGGGGGCCGGGCGGGACGATGGACTCACTCCACCTGACGGCACGCGGCTACCGGGTCGCGATGCCGAACATCCGTGGCTCAACGACCCACGGTTCGGCCTGGATCCGGGCGCACATGGGGAAGTGGGGCGAGGCCGACGCGCAGGACGTCATGGCCGTCGCCGACGCGCTCGTCACGCGGGGTCTCGCAGACGCGGAACGGATGGGGCTCATGGGCCTGTCCTACGGCGGCTACCTCACTCAGTGGATGACCGGCTTCACCGACCGGTTCGCGGCGGCGGTCGCCGAGAACGGGGTCGGCAACGTGCTCGCCGACTGGGGAGAGGCCTATTTCGGGGTCCACTACGGGCGCCAGTACGGGCAAGGAGATCCGCTCACCGAGGAGGGAGCCGCTGAACTGTGGCGCCAGTCGCCGCTGCGGAACGTGGCCAGGATCCGGACGCCGCTGCTCCTGCTCCAGGCGGAGGAGGATCGCAACTGCCCGCCGGGTGCGAACGAGCAGCTGTTCGTGGCCCTCAAGGTCCTCGGCCGCGCGACCGAGTACGTCCTCTATCCGGAAGAGCACCACGAGATGAAGAACTACGGCCGACCCGACCGACGGATCGATCGCATGCAGCGACACCTGGACTGGTTTGACCGGTACCTGCGCCGGCGCCGGGCGGCGCCATCGGTCAG
>DATFEC010000259.1:0-3717 GCA_035251655.1 Candidatus Limnocylindria bacterium
CCGGCCATTCGAATCGGTGCATCCCGAACTGGGGGCGCTTCAGGCGCTCGTCGGCCGGTCCTTCCGCCTCGGTGTCCGGAACCGTGAGCATGACGAGCACGCTGTTGGCGAGAAGGATCAGCTCACCGCCGGGTCGGAGCAGCCGCCACGCTTCCGGGATCCATTGATACGGATCGGCCCAGATGGCTGCCCCGTACTCGGAGATGGCGACGTCGAAGCTCCCGTCGGGGAGCGGCACACGCTCCGCGTAGCCGAGGATCAGCGGGAACTCGAGGCCGTGCTCCTGCTGCAGCCGTCGAGCCGTTTCGAGCTGCCGGGGCGAATTGTCGATGCCGGTGACCCGCGCACCGCGGCGTGCCATCCAGGCCGACACGTAGGCTGTCCCGCAGCCGAGCTCGATGACGTCCTTCCCGTGGAGATCGTCCGGCAGCAGATGAACCTGCGACTCGGGGACGCTCCAGATGCCCCAGTACGGCTCCTCGGCAGCCCATGCCCGCTCTCCGGGCGCAACGTGCTCGGCGGCGGCGGCGTCCCAGCCGACGCGGTTGCGGCGCACGTGGTCTGGCAGATCCTCATTCACCGGACCAGTGTGTAGGATCGGGCGATGGACAGGCGGGCCGATGTCCTCGGTTCGGACGCCCCGACGTTCACCGCGGAGGAGGCGGAGTCGCTGGCGCGCGCCCTCTTCGGCGTGGGCGGCACGGCGGCTCCCCTGGTCAGCGAGCGGGACCAGAACTTCCGCCTGACCGATGAGGATGGCGACGGCTGGGTGCTGAAGATCTCGAACGCGGTCGAAGACCCTGCCGTGGTCGACATGGAGGTCCAGGCCGTACGCCACGTGGCCCGCGTGGACCCGACCCTGCCCGTGCCCGTCCCGCGGCTGGCCGAGGATGGAGACGCCGTCGTTCGCGTCCCCGGTCGGGGCGGCGTGCATCTCGTCCGGCTCATCCCGTTTCTTCCCGGCCGTCACGTCGAGCCGTCGAGCCTGAGCCCGGACACACTGGCCGAGATCGGGCGGGTCACTGCGCGCCTGGGGCGGGCGCTGCGCGGGTTCTTCCACCCGGCCGCCGGCCGCGTGATCCTGTGGGACCTCAAGCACCTCGATCTCCTCCGGCCGCACCTCGACGCGGTGACCGATCCGACCCGCAGGTCCCTGGTCGAGGCCGCCTTCGAACGCTATGACCGCCGCGTGGCCCCGGCCCTTCCGACCCTGCGCTCCCAGGTCATCCACAACGACCTGACCCTCGACAACCTCCTGCTCGATGGGGACCGGGTGAGCGCGATCGTCGATTTCGGCGACATGGCTCATACCGCCATGGCCCTGGACCTGCCCGCCATGCTCCAGTCCGTGCTCCGCGGCCGATCGGACGTGTTCCAGGCCGCGGCATCGGCGATCCGCGGGTATGTCGAGGTAACCCCCCTCGAAGCGGAGGAGGCGGACCTCCTGGCAGACCTCCTCGCCGCGCGGATGGTCCAGACCGTGCTGATCTCGGTCTGGCGCATCGCCCAGTACCCGGATAACGCCTACATCACCGGCTGGCTCGAGCCGGCCTACGCGCTGCTCGAGCAGCTCGAGGCAGCCGGCTGGGAGGAGTCGGGTCGGCGCCTGGCGCAGGCGGCCGGGAGTCCGATGCGCGTGGCCGGGAGCCCGATGCGCGTGCCCGCCGTGCCGACCGCGGAGCTGGCCGGGAGGAGACGGGTCCTCGGGTCGGCGCTGTCGCCGCTCACCTACGAGCGGCCGCTCCACCTGGTCCGCGGTGAAGGCGTGTGGCTCTACGACACGGACGGCAACCGGTACCTCGACGCGTACAACAACGTCCCGGTCGTCGGCCATGCCCACCCGGTCGTGGTCGAGGCGATCGCCCGCCAGGCCGCGACCCTCAACACCAACACCCGCTACCTGCACGAGGCCGTCGTCCTCCTCGCCGAACGGATCACGGCCACCATGCCGCCGGGTTTGGACACGGTGATGTTCGTCAACAGCGGCAGCGAGGCGAATGATCTCGCCTGGCGGCTGGCGACGGTCTTCACCGGGGGCACCGGCGGGATCGTCAGCCGCTGGTCGTACCACGGCCTGACGGCGGCCATCGCCGACCTGTCGACTTCTGAGTGGCCCCGAGGCGAGCAGCCACCGACCGTGGAGACGATCCCCGCGCCGAACCCGTATCGCGGCCCACACGTCGACAGCCCCGACCTCGACGCGGCGAGCGCCGCGGAGCTGGAGGGAGCGGTGGCGCGCCTCGGGGAGCGTGATGTGCGGGCGGCCGCGCTCTATCTCGACGGCCTGTTCACGGCGGACGGCATCGTCCCGCCCAGCGCGCGATACCTCGAGCTCGTCGCCGCGCAGGCACGGGCGGCCGGGGTGATGTTCGTGGCGGACGAGGTGCAATCGGGGCACGGTCGGACCGGGGAGGGGCTGTGGAGCTTCACGGCGTCCGGGATTACCCCCGACCTGGTGACCCTGGGCAAGCCGATGGGCAACGGCCACCCGGTCGCGGCGGTCGTGGCACGGTCCGAGATCGTCGACCGCTTCGCGACAGACCACGAATTCTTCAGCACTTTCGGCGGCAACCCGGTCGCGGCCGCAGCGGCCCTCGCGGTCCTCGACGTCATCGAGTCGGACGCGCTGGTGGCGAACGCGAATTTCGTCGGCGCCGGCCTGCAGGCGGCGATCCGCGACCTGGCCGCCACGCACGCGGCGATCGGTGACGTGCGTGGGCGCGGCCTCATGCTCGGCGTCGACCTGGTCCAGGACCGGACCAGCCGCCAGCCTGCGGGGCGACTCGCGTCGCAGGTCATGAACGGCATGCGGGAGCGCGGCGTGCTGGTCAGCACGACTGGTCGCGAGGGGAACGTCCTGAAGATCCGTCCCCCGCTGGTCATCACCGCGGAAGAGGCCGCGCTCATCGTCGACGCCCTGAATGCGTCGCTGACCTCCGCCGGCGCCTGACCGAACGGACCTACTCCTGTTCCAGCCGCCCGGTGGCGGTGATCCGCGCCTCCCGTCCGCCGCGTCCGGTCGCAAGCAGGATCCGGCCGCTGGCCTGCGCCTGGAACAGAGTCTCGACCGCGGCAATTGTGTCGATGTCGGCGACGGTCTTGTCGTCGCGGATCCGCACGATGCGGGGGAAGCGGAGCGCGAATCCGCTGCCATGGCGGCCGCTGCGCATGATCCGGTCGAACGCGATCTCGACCACCACCTCGGGGACGACGGTGCGGAAGCGGCCGTGGTCGCGCACGGTCGTCTGCTTGAAGTGCTCGGTGAATGCGGCGATCTCCGCATCGGTCAGGCCGGTGTAGGCCTTGCCGATCACCGTCAACGACTCGCCGTCCAGTCCGCGGACGGCGAACGTGTAGTCGGACAGCACTCCCCGGCGCTTCCCATGTCCCCACTCGACCCCCACCACCACGCAGTCGAGGGTGGCGAGTGCTTTCTTCAGCTTTAGCCAGCCCAGCCCCCGGCGACCGGGCTGGTAGACCGATGCCGGGTCCTTGACCATCAACCCCTCGTTGTGCCGCTCTCGGGCGGCGTCGAAATGCTCGTCCACTTCGGCGGCGCTTCGCGCCCGGTCAAGGCGGGCGTACAGGAATCGCCCGTCGGTGCGCTCCGGCAGCTGGAGCCGCTCGAGGGTCGCCCGTCGGTCGCGGAGCGGCTGTTCGAGCAGGTCCACGCCATCGAGATGGAGCAGGTCGAATGCGACGAGCACGACGGGGACC
>DATFEC010000262.1:0-2844 GCA_035251655.1 Candidatus Limnocylindria bacterium
GCAGATGCGGTCGCCGTCGATCCCCGAGGACCCGCCCCACGTCCTGACCCGACGCCGAGCTCCGGGCGTTGCTCATGGCGTGCGAGGGCCAGGACTTCGTCGACCGGCGCGACACCGCGATCGTCAGAACGTTCATCGACACCGGGGCGAGGTTGTCCGAATGGCGGGGCTCCGGTTGGAGGAGGTGACCTCGACGACCAGACGTTGACTGTGACGGGCAAGGGGCTCGCGGGTCCGCGGGTCCGCGTCCTCCCGATCGGTGCGAAGGCCGTTACGGCTATCGACCGCTATCTCCGGGTTCGTCGTGTCCATCGGCATCACGCCGTGTCGGCGCTGTGGCTCGGTCGGGCGGGTGCGATGGGGACGAGCGGAATCCAGCAGATGCTGCGACGTCGTGCCGCCCAGGCCGGTCTCGATCACCTCAACCCGCACCAGTTCAGACATACGTTCGCCCACCAATGGCTCCGCGCCCAAAGGTGCCGAGGGCGACCTCATGGAGATCGCCGGATGGCGCAGCCGGGGGATGCTTCGGCGCTGCGGCGCGAGCCAGGTCCGAGCGAGCCCGCGAGGCTCACCGGCGGCTTAGTCCGGGGACGCCCTCCAGCCGTAACGGGATCGGCTTGGGTGGGGGATCGGCCTGGACGTGGATCGGCTGTCCAGCCGGGGCCTTCTCCAACGCCCCGCGAAGTTCGGCGGCGCCGGGCACGTTGATGCGATGCCCTCGTCTGCAGACGATCACTGGCTTGAGCCAAGGTCGATGCGGATCTGGGATAGCTCCACGGCTCAGAGAGAAGGCGACGGACCAACCGACCCGAGCGATCCGGTGATCAAGCTGGCGGGGTCACTCCGAACTCATCATCGAGCCACTCCAGCACCGAGGCAAGGTCCGTCCGCTGGGTCATATCGAGGGAGCGGCATATCGCGTCGCCCCAACTCGTGACCGATACGAGCACGAGTCTGTCCTTCCAGAAGTGCGGACCACCGGAGTCACCGAAACACGTCCCCCCCTGACCTGTCGCGTTGTGATTGCTCGGCAGGCGCAGGTTGTTCCGGGTCAGTCCTCCGTACGGGGAAGTGGAGAACCAGCGGTCCTCGTTGTCCACGAGGACCGGCGGCGGCGACCCGTTCAGGAGGCCGTAGCCGACGTTCACGAAGGTGTCATCCTGGATCTCGTGTTCCGCCTTCAGATCGGCCAGGAACCCCTCCTCCGCGAGCACGGGGTACGTACCGAGGACGACGCCGGGCGCGGCGAGCCTCACCACGCCGACGTCGTTGGTGATGGTAAGCGGATTGAAGTCGGGGTGCGTGAAAGGCGTGCCGACGGCACCCGTGGGGTTCGTCCGGAAATCGTCAGGGACCTGGAACGAGAAGTAGGCGTGAACTCTGGACGTGCCGTCCGTGCAGTGGCTGGCCGTCAGCACGATCGTTGGTGACAGCAGCGTGCCCGAACAGCGGTGCATGTAGGTGTTGTCTGCGTCGCGGAAGGCGAGCAGCCCGACGAAGGGGTACCTGTTGTTGGTGTCTGGAGTGCCGTCGGTGATCGCGGTTGCCGCGGTCGGAATCAGCACGAACAGCGCGGCGGCCGCCGAGATCAACGTCTTGCGCATGGATCTCCTCCTGATCGCGATGGCCTTCAACCGTACGCAGCGTCCTGGCTTTGGGGCAACCCCCATCTGACGTAACGGGGCTATCTACCGTGACGAGGGGCCGGACCTGACCTTTCACCCAGGCTGGGATCGCTCACCGACCCAGGTGGGATTCACAACGAACGTTCGCCACTCTCCGCACCATCCCGACGAGCACGGCCCGGAGGGTCCGGTCCTCCTCGCAGTCGATCAGGAGGTCGGCGAAGGTGCGGCTCTGCGGGTAGCTCCAGAACTCGCTGATCCGCTCAGCCGCGCTCGAGGTCGGGCAAATGTCGGGACCTGGAGGAGTTCGGCTCAGGGGGAGTCGAACTGGGGAGTTGCTGGTCCAATCCTTCAGTTAGACCTGCGACTCGCCTCCGTCGCCCAGGTCGTCGCTACCGGCCTGGCCGTGTTCGCCACCGGCCTGGCCAGGGTCGACACCAGTCTGCCCGTGTTCGCCACCGGCCTGGCCAGGGTCGACACCGGCCTGCCCGTGTTCGCCACCGGCCTGGCCAGGGTCGACACCGGTCTGCCCGTGTTCGCTACCGGCCTGCCCGTGTTCGCCACCGGCCTGGCCGGGGTCGACACCGGCCTGGCCGTGTTCGCCACCGGCCTGGCCGTGTTCGACACCAGCCTCGCCGTGTTCGACACCAGCCTCGCCGTGGACGTCGCCAGCCTTGACCGCGTGACGACGATGATTCCGTGACTCACCGCGATCCGGCCCCGGTCGATCGGCGGGCTCGCCATCGTTCCCGGAGAGGACATACGCGGGTATCGGCGTCGTGGGGGACATAGCGGCGACCTGCTGCTGCGGCGAGCGCTCCACGGCCGGCGCGACAACCTGGACGCGCTCCGGACGTTCGAGGGGAGGTTCGTTCGAGCGGGCCGCACTCATCGTCAGCACAAGGCCCGCGGAAACGGTCACCGCGACGGTGGCCGCCGCGGTAACGAGCTCCACGTGGTCGCGAAGGGCGTTCACAACGTACGCTCGGACGAGATCTGCCTTCTCGGATAGCAGCCAGATGCTGATGCGCTGGGGAACCTGCAGCGCGCTCCGCGGCCCGAAGGCGGGCACGAGCCCCCAGGGGGCGGCCGCCCCGACCCCGCCGGTGACCAGGGCGTGCAGCAGTCCGGCCATCGTTGTCCCCGACACCCCTCGCTCGATGCGACCGAGCGCGCCGGCGGGGGTGTGATCGCCGATGACGATGAGCACGGCATT
>DATFEC010000290.1:0-3861 GCA_035251655.1 Candidatus Limnocylindria bacterium
CTTCGTCCGCATCCTGGAAAACGTCCGCGAACAGGACGTGTTCCTCGTGCAGCCCACCTGCCGGCCGGTGAACCACTCGATCATGGAGCTGCTGATCATGATCGACGCCTTCAAGCGGGCGAGTGCCGGGCGGATCACCGCGGTCATGCCGTATTACGCCTACGGCCGCTCCGACAAGAAGGACCAGCCGCGGGTTCCGATCACGGCCCGCCTGGTCGCGGACATGGTGACCGTAGCCGGCGCCGACCGGGTGCTGACCATGGACCTCCACCAGGGGCAGATCCAGGGCTTCTTCTCGATCCCGGTGGATGAGCTGACCGCTGTGGACATGCTCGCTCGATACGTCATCGACCTGGACGAGATCAATCCCGAGAACCTCGTAGTTGTCAGCGAGCTCGGGTTCGCGAAAAAGGCGCGGAGCTTCGCCGAGAAGCTCGATGCACCCTTGGCGATCGTCGAGAAGCGACGGACCGGCAATGACGACGCGGCCGAGCTGAAGAACGTCATCGGTGAGGTCGAAGGAAAGACCGCGGTCATCATCGACGACGAGATCAATACCGGTGGGTCTTTGATCGAGACGGTGAACGCCCTGATCAGCGAGGGCGCCCGCGACGTCTACTCGTGCGCGACGCACGGCATCTTCTCCGGCGCGGCGATCGATCGGATCAACGCCTCGGCGCTGAAGGAGGTCATCGTCACCGACACGATCCCGCTCCCGGAAACCGCCCAATCCGATCGCATCACCGTCCTGTCGGTGGCGCCACTCTTCGGCGAGGCGATCCGCCGCATCCACCGGGGTGAGAGCGTCGGCGCGCTGTTCTCCTCCGAGGTCGAGCTCGTGGAGGAGATGACCTTCTGGGGCGCGCGGGGCGAGGACGAAGAGGAAGCTGAGCCGGTCGTCGTCGAGCGCTGACCGGCGGTGAGCGAGGTTCGGCTGGGGATCCTCCCCTGGGGGCAGGCCACCGACTGGGAGTCCCTCGAGTCAGTCGCGATCCGGGTCGAGGAGCTCGGCTACGAGCACCTTTGGGCCTGGGACCACCTCCACGCCATCTTCGGCGACCCCGACCAGCCGATATTCGAGGGGTGGATGACACTTGCCGCCTGGGCCGGCGTGACCCGGCGCGTCCGGCTTGGGCTTCTGGTCGGGGCCAACACCTTCCGCAATCCCAGCGTGGTGGCGAAGATGGTGACCACTCTCGACCACATGAGCCGTGGCCGGGCGATCCTCGGCCTGGGCGGGGCGTGGTTCGAGCACGAGCACCGCGCCCACGGCCTCGACTTCGGCAGTGGGCACGGCGAGCGCCTGGGCTGGATGCACGAAGCGGTGACGGCCATCCGCGCGGTCCTCGACGGTCAAGCTGTGACAAGCCCGTCGGGCGGCCGATATCGGTTCGACGGACTCCGCCAGCTGCCGCTGCCGGTCCAGCCCCATCTGCCGATCATGATCGGCGGATCCGGGGAGAAGAAGACGCTCCGGACGGTGGCGATGCACGCCGACATGTGGAACGCGATGGGGAGCACCGAGTTCCTCCGTCGGAAGGTCGAAGTCCTGCGCGAGCACTGCGCAGCCGTAGGGCGGGACATTGCCGAAATCGAGTTGACCGTGGGCTGCAAGCCGGTTATCCGAGACACTGAAGCGGAGGCCCGCGCGGCGTGGGAAGCCCAGATGGCCCACAACCGCACGCCGATGACCGAGGTCGCGGACGACGACACCTTCTGGATCGGCACCGCCGGGCAGATCGCCGAACGGATGATCGAGGCTCGCGAGCTGGGGTTCGACACGTTCATCGCCGAGATGGCCGCGCCCTACGACCACGAGACGCTCGAGCGCTGGATCGGCGAGGTGAGGCCGATGGTCGAGACCGCCAGCGGACCAGAAGGAAGCTGATCGCGACGACGACGTCGCCGACCACCCGTTCGGGGACGGCTGCGGTGCCGACGGTCCGAACGGCACTTGCGTCCGCTCGATGTTCGCCTCAGGCTGGCACCACAACACGAGAAGGGGATTCATTCAATGCGGAAGCTGC
This sequence comes from Candidatus Limnocylindria bacterium, assembly GCA_035251655.1. Lineage (GTDB taxonomy): Bacteria > Chloroflexota > Limnocylindria > QHBO01 > QHBO01 > DASTEQ01. The sequence goes on from DATFEC010000290.1 coordinate 2,028, forward strand.
TCTTTGCGCTGGCCGCCGCCTCGGCCGCGGCTGCGCTCACATATCGGTATGCGGTACGGCCATGGTGGAAGAGCTGGGGCGTGAACCCGGCCGAGGCCGTCAGGGTCCTGCCCGGCGACGACGTCATCCCCAACGCGAACGGCGGCGAAACGCGGGCCATCACCATTGACGCTCCGCCGGCGGCGGTCTGGCCCTGGCTTGCGCAGATGGGCTACGGCCGGGCCGGCTGGTACAGCTACGACGCGATGGACATGCAGGGCTCGAGCGCCACGCGCCTGATGCCCGAGTGGCAGGAGCTGAAGGTCGGCGACGTGATGCCAACCCATCCGGGTGGCGGCTTCGTGGTCTCGAGCGTTGAGCCCCACCGCGCCCTCGTCCTCTATCTCGACACGGATCTGGTCCGCTCGCAGGTAGAGGCCGCGAAGGCGAGCTCCGTGGACGACGGCCCGGCGAACATCCGCGCCACCGGCGCCCTCCTGGAGAACACCCAGCCGGTCGACTTCTCGGCCACCTGGGCCTTCATCCTCGATGAGCTACCCGGGGGCCAGACGCGCCTGATCGAGCGCTTCCGCGTCCGATTCGGGGAGACCGACAAGCCGTGGACCAGGTTCACCCTGCCGTTCATGGGCTTCGGCGTGTTCGTCATGCTCCGCAAGCAGCTGCTCGGGATCAAGGAGCGGGTCGAAAGCGGCGCGGTGCCGGTGGAGGTCCACGCCTGACCCGGGCTCCCGCGCGACCCTCCACAACGAAGGGGGGACGACGCTCGGCGTACGTCGTCGAGTGGCTGCTCGCCAGCCGCGAGCCCGCCATCCGCTTCCTGACCCGACGTGATCTCCTCGGGAAAGACTCGCCACGCGACCGCGAGGCCATCCTCGACGGGGCCATCGTCCGCAGGCTGCTTGCCGGTCAGGAGCCGGACGGCGGGTTCGGCGGCCATCCCTACAAGAAATGGGGTGGCGCGCACTGGCGGCTCGTGTCTCTTGTCGAGCTGGAGGTCCCGGCCGGTGAGCCACGGGCGGTGGCCGCGGCCGAGAGGGTCCTCCGTTGGCTGACGATCGGCGGTAAGCGAACGCGAACCGAACCGCGGGGCATCCCGCCCCGCAGCGACGCCTCGATCGAGGGCAACGCCGTGGCGGCTTGCACCCGGCTGGGGCTGGCGTCGGACCCCCGGGTCCGGCTGCTCGCCGAGGCGCTGGTCGCGTGGCAGTGGCCCGACGGGGGATGGAACTGCGACGCCTCGGCAACGGGTCGGCGCTCCTCGTTCCACGAGACCCTCGCCACGATGTGGGGACTCCACGAGTATGGGGCGGCGACCGGAGATCGGGCGGCGAAGCGGGCGGCTCGCCGCGCGGCGGAGCTCCTCCTCCAGCATCGGCTCTTCCGTCGACATGGGACCGGCGAGCCGATCCACCCGACCTGGCTCGTGCTCCACTACCCGGCCTATTGGCATTACGACATCCTCCAGGCGCTCGTCGTCCTCGATCGCATGGGCCTGGCCACCGATCAACGAGCCACCGACGCGCTGGACATTTTGGAGTCACGGCGGCTGCCCGATGGGCGGTGGCGGCCCGGCGGCTACTGGTGGAGCCCCCCAGGCTCGGGCCGAGCCACGCCCGAGGTCGTGGACTGGGGCCGTGGGGCTCCGAGCGAGATGCTGACCCTCAATGCCCTGCGCGTGCTGAAGGCCGCCGGTCGTTGGACGCCGCGGCCAGCCTGACCGTGCGGAGGGTGAGAACGGGGCAGACGGATATACTCGCGGCCGACCAATGCTGAAGCTCTTCTCCCGGGTGGTGGACTCCAACGAACGCGAAGTCCGCCGCCTGGAACCGCTCGT
>DATFEC010000283.1:0-2035 GCA_035251655.1 Candidatus Limnocylindria bacterium
CGGACCCTCCACCTGAGCCTGGTCGGGATCCGCGACCTGTCGGTCATCGAGACCGCCCCGGAGGCACGGCTCCCGATCCTGACCCGCATCGCGGAAGACGACGACGGGCTGGTTCGCGACGCCATCACCCGCGAGATGGACCGCGGCGGGCAGGTGTTCTACGTCCACAACCGGGTGGAGACGATCGAAGCGGCCGCGGCGCGGGTGCGCAAGCTCGTCCCGAAAGCTCGGGTGGCCATCGGTCATGGCCAAATGTCGGAGGGCATGCTCGAGCGGGTCATGCTTGACTTCGATGCAGGGCTGTTCGACGTCCTGGTCTGCACCACGATCATCGAGTCCGGCCTCGACATCCCGAACGCGAACACCATGCTCATTGCCCGCGCCGACACGTTCGGGCTCGCCCAGCTGTACCAGCTCCGTGGCCGGGTCGGCCGCTCGGACCGGCGGGCGTACGCCTACCTGCTCCACCGCCGTAGCCAGCCCCTGTCCGGGGTGGCGCGACGCCGCCTGCACGCCATCTTCAGCGCGTCGGACCTCGGCGCGGGCTATCAGATCGCGCTGTCGGACCTCGAGATTCGCGGCGCGGGGAACATCCTCGGGGCCGAACAGTCTGGATGGATGGCGGCCGTCGGCTTCGACCTCTACACCCAGATGCTGGCCGATGCGGTCGACCTGCGCCGCGGCCGCATCCCAGCGCCCGAGCCCGCGCCAGTGCGCCTGGAACTGCCCGGCTCCGCGTTCCTGCCGGATTCGTATATCAGCGCCGCTGGCGCGAAGCTGGAGGTGTACCGCCGGTTCTCCCAGGTCAAGACCGATACCGATGCCCAGACGCTGCGCGCCCACTTGCTGGACCGATTCGGGCAGATTCCGTCTGAGGTCGATGGCCTCTTCCGCGCGGTCGCGGTGCGGATGGCCGCCGAGGCGGCCGGGGTGTCCGAGGTGCGGGTGGACGAGGGTCGCCTGACCCTGAAGTGGCGCCGCTACGATCGGGCGGTGGTGACCCGCACGCTGTCTCTCGCCGGCTTCCGGGGCGTGGTCGCCGGCTCGAACCAGGTCCGCATCCCGCTGGTTCGCGGCCGCGACCCGGTGGAGACCGTGCTCCGTGCCCTCGGAGCGGTCATGCCGTCCGCAGCGTCGGCGTGACGTGAAACGCCTCGCGCTCAGCCGGTCGCATGTCCTCGCCTATCGACGGATGGTCCAGGCGCTCGACGAGCGGCTGCCGCCTGGCCCAGAGTCGCTGCGGCAGGCGGCGTGGGCCGGCCTGCAGGACAGCATGCCGCGCGCGGCGCTGTTGTCGATCCACGCCCGGGTGGCGGGGACGACCCCGTCGGCATGGGAAGACCCCGCCCTCGTCCAGATCTGGGGTCCTCGGTTCAGCACGTACGCCGTTCCCGCGCAGGACGTGGCGCTGTTCACGCGCGGACGGTGGCCGGACGACTCTCGCGGGCGCCGGGTCGCGGAGGAAATGGCGGACGGCATGCAGCGAGTCCTCGGTGATCGGCGGATGCGGGATCGTGATGTCGCTGACGCCCTTGGGGGCGTGGGCAACCGAATCCGCTACGCGGCGACGACGGGGACGATCCTGATCCGCTGGGAGGGCGCCTTGGCGCCCACGATCTGGGCCGTTCCAGCTCCGAACGTGGACCCGATGGACGCCCGCGTCGAGCTCGCACGTCGATACCTGCACGTCTTCGGACCCACGACGCCCGAGACGTTCGCCGAATGGGCCGGCATTGGATCCGCCCAGGGACGCGCCGCGTTCGATGTCCTCGCGGAGTCGCTCACGCCCGTTCGGACTCCGATCGGCGACGGCTGGATCCTGACCAGTGACGAGCCGGCACTCCGCGCGCGTCCCGCCCCCGCAGCCCCCGCCAGGCTCCTACCGAGCGGCGATACGTTCTACCTCCTCCAGGGAGCCGACCGCGAGCTCCTCGTCCCCGAGGCCGATCGCCGCCTCCTGCTCTGGACCTCGCGCGTCTGGCCCGGTGCCGTGCTCGTCCGAGGCGAGGTCGCTGGGACGTGGCGCCGCGCGGGG
>DATFEC010000218.1:0-4522 GCA_035251655.1 Candidatus Limnocylindria bacterium
GCGTGGGCCGACGCCGGCATCGACGAGGTGTCGGACTGGGAAGGCAAGCGCATCGGGGCGTGGCCGTTCGGCAACGAGCTCGAGGTGCTGGCCTCGGCCCAGATCCTGGCCGACCTCCAGGACGGGGTGGACTTCACCCGCGTCGAGCAGGACTTCGACATGAACGAGCTCATCGCGGCCCAGAACGGGTGCGCGGCGAGCGACAGTGACTGCGTCGACGTCGCCGAGGCGATGATCTACAACGAGTGGGCGCAGCTCCTGGAGACTGAAGACCCGAACACCGGGGAGCTGTTCACCGAAGACCAGTTCTTCGTGTTCGACTTCAACGAGCTCGGGACCGCCATGCTGCAGGACGCCCTGTTCGCCCGGCAGTCGTGGCTCGACGAGGGCAACAACGCCGAAGTCGCCATGCGCTTCCTCCAGGCCTCGTTCCGAGGCTGGATGTACTGCCGCGACAATCCAGATGACTGCGTCCAGTACTCGATTGACCGGGGCAGCATCTGGGGCCGCGGCCACCTGGCCTGGATGATGAACGAGATCAACAAGCTGGTCTGGCCGGCACCCGATGGGATCGGTGCCCTGGACGCGGACGTCCTGGCCCAGACGATCGAGACCGCCACCGCGGCCGGCATCCTCACCGCCGAGCCGGATGATTCGGCGTTCAATTCCGACCTGCGCGAGGAAGCACTGGCGGGGATCGACGGCGACACGACCGGCGACGACTGGGAGGCTCCGACCGTGGAGATCACCCCGGGCGGCGAGTAACCGCTGGCGGGATCACCCGCCAGGCTGACACCGATGGAGGCCCCTCGCGACGCGAGGGGCCTCCGGCTTTTCCGATGTGGCGGGCCGCGCGCCTAGAGCAGGTAGCGCACCCAGACGTAGAGCGTGGCGATGAGCATGGTCCCGAGCGTCACCGGGATGCCGTATTTCGCGAACGTCCCAAAGCGAATGGGATGGCCTTCGCGCTCCGAGAGACTGGCGAGCGTGACGTTGGCCGACGCGGCGATGATCGTGGCGTTGCCGCCGAAGTCGGCGCCGATCGCGAGTGACCACCACAGGACGTCCGCGCTGTGGCCCTGGGAACCGACCAGCTGGTCGACGACCGGGATCATGGTCGCGGTATATGGAATGTTGTCGATGATCGCCGACAGCCCGGCCGAGAGCCAGAGGATGAGGAACGAGGTCGGGGCCAGGGCGCCCCCGGTGATGTCGTCGATCCGCTCGGCGATGAGGTCGATGACGCCCACCTCGATGATCCCGCCGACCATGATGAACAGGCCGATGAAGAAGAACAGGGTCGTCCACTCGACTTCGCGCAGGACCTCGTGCGGTTCGATCCGCGAGAGGAGCAACAGGAGCGTGGCGCCAGCCAGGGCGACCGTCCCAGGCTCGTACCCGAGCAGCCCGTGGAACAGGAAGCCAACGAGGGTGGCGACCAGGACGATGAGTGACACGCGGAGCAGGGCGGGGTCGCTGATCATCTGGCGCTCGTCCATGGCCAGCAGCTGGTCGCGCAGCTCGGGAGCGATCTCCAGCTGCCCGCCAAACAACCATCGCGCGGCCAGCAGGTACAGCGCCAGGCAGACGATGGACAGGGGCGCCATGTGGACGAGGAAGGCCACGAAGTCGAGGCTGGCCGCGCTGCCGATCAGGATGTTCGGGGGGTCGCCGATGAGCGTGGCCGCGCCGCCGATGTTGCTGGCCAGGATCGAGCTGATGATGAACGGGAGGGGGCTGAGGCCCAGCCGCGCGGCGAGGAACAGGGTGATGGGCCCGACCAGGACCACGGTGGTGACGTTGTCGAGGAAGGCAGACGCGATGGCGGTGATCAGGCTGGTCACGACCAGGATCCGGTACCCGTCGCCCCCCGCCAGGCGCGCGGCGCGGACGGCCAGCCAGCCGAAAACACCGGTTCGCCGGATGATGGCGGCCAGGACCATCATCCCGGCCAGCAGGAAGATGACGTTGAAGTCGACCGACTCGAACGCCTGCTCCTGGCCGACGATGCCGAGCAGGATGATGGCCACTCCGCCGAGCAGGGCGGCGACGGTCTTGTGAATCCGCTCCGTCGCGATGAGGGCGTAGGCCAGGACGAAGACGACGACCGCCGCCCAGAAGGCGAGATCGCCGCTGAGAAGCCCGCTCACGTCGGAGCGTCGCCCGACGGTCGGAGGAGCACCTCGCGGCCCGTCGACTGGATCCAGACCAGGAGCAGCTCGAACTGGTCGAGGTAGCCGATGACCCGATCCTCATCGTCCACGATCGGCAGCCCGTTCAGGTGGCTGTGATGCATCCGCTCGAAGGCGGTGCGGACCGTCTCGGTGGCCCGCAGGCTGACCGCGGGGATCATGATGTCCGCCGCCGTTCGAGCCGCGATGTGCTGGGCGTACTCCAGGGCAGCGCCCAGGTCCGAGATCTCCCCGAGGAACTCCTCGGGAACGATCTTCAGGAAGATGTCATTCACCAGCATCCGAACGGGCACCAGGCCGACGAGGCGGCGATCGTCGTCGACAACCGAGATCACGCGACAGTTCGGCTTCTCCACGGCCTTGGTGGCGATGGTCTCCAGGCTGTCCGTCTGCGCGACCAGCACCGGCTCGGTGGTCAGCAGGGCGTCTGCTTCCGAGACGAGGGTCTGGCTGGTGATCGATTCACGGCTGGTCATCGGTCAGTCCCGGGCTCCATAACAAGAGACTGCGCAGCGGATGCGCAGTCTCCACCTTGACCGGCGATACGGGCCCGGTCTGGCCCACCCGCGAGTCTAGACCGATGTGATCGGCCGCGGCAAGGTCTCGAAGGCCGCCTCCAACCTGTCGGAGAGCTCTGCCAGGCCGTCGATGACGAGCGACGGGCCGAAATCGTGGGGCAGGCGCTGGATCCGCCCCCACGGCCCGCGCCGGATCCAGACCGATCGCAGGCCCGCCGCGGCGGCGGGCAGGACGTCGTTGTCCACCCGGTCGCCGACGTGGGCAACGGATGCCAGGTCCGGCTCGCCGATGAGCTCGACAACGCGGGCGTAGTACGCCGGCGCGGGCTTGGCCACCCCCATCTCGTCGGACATGGCGATGACCTCGACCGGCAGGTCCAGGGCGCGAAGATCTGCCGTGCGGTGCGCCGGCTGGTTACCGAAGATCGCCAGCCGGTACCCCGCGGAGCGGACCGCGATCAAGGCGGGTCGAGCGTCCGGGTACAGGTCGTCCTCGCGGATCGGTCCGTAGGAGGCCTCCAGCTCGTCCCGGTGGCGCTCCCAGTGCGGAAGGCCCAGCTCCCGGAAGACCTCCTGGTGGCCACCGCCGCGAGCGATCACCGCACCGAGGACGGCCATGAACGTGAGCCGGGGGATGCCCACGACGTCCGCCCAGGTGGACCACACCCGGGTCTCGTCGACGAGCGTCTCGCCGACGTCGAAGACCACCCACCGGCCGTTCCATCGGTCCATGATCGGACTCTACCGGTTGCCCGACGCGAGTGGCACGGGTTGATCCGACACCGGGTAGCATCGGTGGGACCCATGAGCCTGGTCGTCGACACCATCACCAAGCGGTTCGGCGAGATCGTGGCCCTCGATGGCGTGAGCTTCACCGCCGAGCCGGGCCGCATCTTCGGCCTGCTGGGTGCGAACGGGGCGGGCAAGACGACCGCGATGCGGATCGTGCTCGACATCCTCCGAGCGGACGGCGGGACCGTGACGTGGCAGGGCCTCGCCAACGCAGATGTTCCGCGGCGAACGTGGGGCTATCTCCCCGAGGAGCGTGGCCTCTACCTCCAGATGACCGTCATGGACGTGCTCCGCTTCTTCGCCAGGCTGTATGGCGTTCCGTCGCGAGAGGCGACCGCGGAGGTCGAGGATTGGCTGGAGCGGTTCCGGATCCCGGATTACCGCGACCGGAAGGTCCAGGAGCTGTCCAAGGGAAACCAGCAGAAGATCCAGTTCATCGCCGCCATCCTCCACGACCCCGACGTCCTGATCATGGACGAGCCGTTCAGCGGCCTGGACCCGGTGAACGTCCAGCTCCTGAAGGAGGCGTTCCTCGAGATGCGGCGAAGGGGCAAGGCGCTCATCTTCTCGACCCACCAGATGGAGACGGTCGAGGAGCTGTGCGAGTCGATCGTGATCATCGACCGCGGGAAGGTGGTGGTCGGGGGGCAAGTCCGCGACGTGAAGCGTGCCATGGGCCGGCAGGTGGTCCGCCTGGCGACCGATGGATCCGACGGGACGGATGGTCTCGGGTGGGTGGAATCCATGCCGGGCGTCTCGCTGACTCACCGCCGGGAGGACTACGTGGAGCTCCACGTCCAATCGGATACCGATCCGTCTTCCCTTCTCAGGGCGGCACTCGAGCGCGGTGAGCGGGTGACGAGGTTCGAGATCACCGACCCGTCGCTCGAAGAGGTGTTCATCGAGCACGTCGGGCGACCGGCGGAGGAAGCCGACGAGCGGCACCTCGCTCCGGCACAGGAGCGGACCTGATGCTCGGCCTGTTCCCCAACGCCTGGACGGTGACGGTCCGCGAGTTCA
>DATFEC010000213.1:0-7388 GCA_035251655.1 Candidatus Limnocylindria bacterium
GGTCCAGTGGCTGCACAGCGAGGTCGACACCCTGGAGCGGGTCGAGATCCTTCGCGACCTGCGTCTCGGCGTGTACGACGTCCTGGTCGGGATCAACCTCCTCCGGGAGGGCCTCGACCTGCCCGAGGTGACGCTCGTCGCCATCCTCGATGCCGACAAGGAAGGCTTCCTCCGCAGCGGCGGATCGCTGATCCAGGTCATCGGTCGGGCGGCGCGGAACATCGGCGGCCGCGTGATCATGTATGCCGACAAGGAGACGGCCGCCATGCGGGCGGCGATTGACGAGACCGACCGCCGGCGGGCGAAGCAGGAGGCCTACAACCTCGAGAACGGGATCGTGCCCGAGACGATCACGAAGGCCATTCGCGACATCCACGAGGGGCTGCGCCGGGTGGCCGAGGAACGGCAGACCCTCGACCTGGAGGGCCGGGGGAGCGAGGAGATCGCCGAGCTGGCGTCCCGGCTCGAGGCCCAGATGCGGGAGGCGGCACGCAACCTCGAATTCGAACGGGCGGCCGCCATGCGCGACGAGTTGGTGGCCCTGCGGCGGCTCCGCGAGGAGCTGAACGCCGCCCCGGGCGAGATCCCGGCGGACGTCTATGCCGCCGCTGCCGAGGCGGGCCAGGATGGGTGGGGCGGTGATGGACGCCCGAGGCGCGAGGTGTTCAGTACCTCCGCCCGGCCGAACATCATCCCCGCCGGCACGCGACGCCGCCCGCCTCGCCGGCGCTGAGGAGACGACGTGGCCGGCACGCTGCCCCACGCGGTCTTCGTCGAGACCGACATCGATGAGGACGGCACGGCGGCCGCATTCGCCGGGGAGCTGCCCGGCTGCGCGGCGGTGGCCGCGGATCCCGGAACGGCGGTGGCCGCCCTCCCGGCCCGCGTGAGTGCCTTCGTGGCGTGGCTCCGCGGGCACGGGGAGTCACTCGTCGAGCCGGTGGGGAACTGGTACGAGGTCGAGCGCGCCGCCGCCGTCCGGCGTGACGGGGCCTCGCAGCGCGCGAGCTTCTCCCTCGACGATCTGCCGCCGTCGGCCTCCGAGCTGCAGACCTGGCTCCGCTGGGCCGAGCTCGCCCGCGAGGATCTCGCCGCGGCCCTCGATGCGCAGCCGCGCGCCGCGGATGACGCGGCGTGGCTCGCGGACCAGGACCTTGCGCTCGCCGCGGACCTCGGCGCGGGTGGCACCATGCCTGCCGGGCTGAGCGGACTCGATCGGCTGTACGCGGCCCGCGACCGGCTGATGGACGGCCTGAGCGCCGCGCCGGAGGCCGGCGTCCGGCGTGCTCTTCGGCTCGCAATCGCGGACGACCTGCGCCTGGTGGAGCGGCTGCGCGGCCGATGAGCCGCGTTTCGCGGTGACCGAACGGGCGGCCTGGATCGCAGTCCCGCTGATCCTCGTCGGGGTGCTCGCGCTCTTTCTCGTCGTCGGCAGCCTTGGCGGGCCGCGCCCGGAGTATGAGCGGATCGACGTGGCCGAGGTCCTCGCCGCCGCCGACCCGGTGGCCACCTACGGTTCGGCGGAGATCGAGCTCGTCGGTTGGTACGCCAACCTCGACGACGACTGCCGCCCCCCGTCAGGCGAGGCCACGAACGCCGGCTGGCTGCTCCGGACCTGCCCGCTCCGCCTCCTGCTGGCCGAGCAGCCCGCGACGGGCGCTTCCCAGGCGGCGCTCGAGGCCATTGGCCTGCGCCTCGCCGCGCCCAGCGGGGAGCCGTTCCCGCCGCGGCCCGTGCCCGCAGGCTGGCATCTCATGCTCGAGCCCCTGATCGTGACCGGACATTTCGACGACCCGCAGGCTGCGGCATGTCCTGGGCCCGAGATCGCCCGTTGCCGAGCCACCTTCGTCGTGTCGGGAGTCGATGGGCTCGTGCACTGAAGGGGTTCCCCCGGGCCGCCGGAACGCGCAAGATATCCGGCGGCTACCCGGAACCGGGGGGCCGGACAGCGTGGAGGAGACTCGATGGACTTTCAGGCGCTCCTGATCGGCATCATCGCAATCGCCATCGGGGCGGCGATGATGGTGCTGGGCTACCGCCTCGCCCTGATCCTCCTGCCCATCTGGGGATTCTTCGTCGGCTTCATCTTCGGCGCCCAGATGCTGCAGGAATTCTTCGGCGACGGCTTCCTGGCGACCACGACCAGCTGGGTGGTGGGCGTGATCTTCGGGCTGGTGTTCGCCGTCCTGTCGTACCTGTTCTGGTACGTCGCGGTGGTGATCCTGTTCGCATCGGTTGGCTACTGGCTCGGCTGGGGGTTCATGACCCTGCTCGGGTTCTCCGAGACCGGCTTGATCGCGGTTGGCCTCGGTCTGCTGCTGGGGGCGGTCTTCGCCGTTGCAGCGTTCGTGACCGGAGTGCCGCTCGCGGCGCTGGTGGTCATCACCGCGGTGGCGGGGGCCCATGCGTTAATCGCCGGCGTCCTCGTCCTGTTGGGACAAGTCGCGGTAGCCGATCTCGGCGATGGGGTCGCGAGCGCGATCATCATGACCAACGCGGGCTGGTGGCTGTTGGCTCTCGGCCTGGCCGTGGTGTCGATCATCGTCCAGCTCAAATCAGTCGGGGAGTACGTTCTCGAGCCGCCTGCGGCTCGGATCTGAACCGCACACCCACCGATACCGATGAAGGGCCCGGTCGACGCGACCGGGCCCTTTGGCTGAGCGGTCACCTCGGTCAAACCGAACAGGCGTTCATATCGGTTTGCTATGATCGGGCCGATGCCCTCGGACCGGATCGTCGTGCGCGGCGCGCGCGAGCACAACCTGCGGAACATCGACGTGGAGATGCCGCGCGACCGGCTGATCGTGATCACCGGGCTCTCCGGGTCGGGGAAATCGAGCCTTGCGTTCGACACGATCTACGCCGAGGGGCAGCGCCGCTACGTCGAGTCGCTGTCCGCCTACGCCCGCCAGTTCCTCGGCCAGATGGAGAAGCCCGACGTCGACCAGATCGACGGGCTGTCGCCGGCAATCAGCATCGACCAGAAGGGGGCGAGCCGCAACCCGCGCTCCACGGTCGGCACCGTGACCGAGGTGTACGACTACCTCCGCCTCCTGTTCGCGCGCATCGGACGGATGCACTGCCCGATCTGCGGCCGGGAGATCGAGCGGCAGACCGTGGAGCAGATCGTCGACCAGCTGTACGCCCTGCCGGAAGGAACCCGCGTCCTCGTCCTGGCGCCGATCGTGAAGGATCGCAAGGGCGAGCACGAGAAGGTCCTTGCCGGGGCCCGACAGGCCGGGTTTGTCCGTGTCCGGGTGAACGGGGAAATTCGCGACCTCGACGAGGACATCGTGCTGGACAAGAAGTTCCGGCACCGGATCGAGGTCGTCGTCGATCGACTGGTGATTCGTCATGGAGCGTCGGGAACCGAGGAGGGGGAGCGACCGGATGCGTCCCGGCTGGCGGACTCGATCGAGACGGCGCTCCGCCTGGCGGAGGGCACCGTCCTGGTCAACCTGCCGGACGAGGGCAAGGACGGACCGGATCGCCTGTACTCCGAGCGCTACGCCTGCCCCGAGCACGGCGGGTCATTCGAAGAGCCGGCGCCCCGCAACTTCTCGTTCAACTCCCCGCACGGGGCGTGTCCCGCCTGCACCGGTCTGGGGAGCCGGCTCGAGATCGATCCCGGGCTTGTCCTGCCGGATCCGAGCCGCTCGATCCGCGAAGGGGCGATCGTCCCGTGGCGTCGGATGGCGGTCACCGATTCGTGGTTCGCGAAGATCCTCGAAGCGGTCGCGAAGCAGTACCGATTCTCCACCGAACGGCCGGTCGGCGAGCTGAGCGAGCAGGCGCGCCGCATCCTGCTCCACGGCAACGGCGGGGAACGGGTGGTGGTCCGATACCAATCACGGTCCGGCGCCACCCACGACTTCGCGACGACCTTCGAAGGCGTCATCCCGAACCTCGAGCGGCGCTACCGCGAGACCGGCTCGGAGGCGATGAAAGCCGAGATCGAGCGCTACATGACCACCCGGCCCTGCCCGACGTGCGGCGGCATGCGGCTGCGACCCGAGTCGGTGGCGGTCACCGTCGGCGGCCGGAACATCATCGAGACGACCCAGCTCTCGGTGACCACCGCCCTCGAGTGGTACCGATCCCTCCCGAGCCGGTTGACCGACCGGGAGAACACGATCGCCCGCCAGGTCCTGAAGGAGATCCGTGCTCGGCTCGGGTTCCTCGTCGATGTCGGGCTCGACTACCTGACCCTCGACCGCACCTCCGGCACGCTGAGCGGCGGCGAAGCCCAGCGGATCCGGCTTGCGACCCAGATAGGCTCGAGCCTGATGGGGGTGCTGTACATCCTCGACGAGCCCTCCATCGGTCTGCATCAGCGCGACAACGCGCGGCTGATCGCTACCCTCGTCCGGCTGCGGGACCTGGGCAACACCCTGATCGTGGTGGAGCACGACGAGGAGACGATCCGCGCGGCGGACTGGGTGATCGACATCGGCCCGCGCGCCGGGGAGCATGGCGGACGGCTCATCCACTCCGGGCCGCTCGACGACCTTCTACGCAACGAGCGGTCGATCACCGCGGACTACCTTCGGGGTGATCGCTCGATCCCGGTCCCGCGGCGGCGGCGGACAGGGAGCGGGTCCTGGCTGACGGTGCGGGGCGCGGCGGAGAACAACCTGCGCGGGATCGACGTCCGCTTCCCGCTCGGCAGGATGGTGGCTGTCACCGGGGTCAGCGGCTCGGGGAAGTCGAGCCTCGTGACCCAGATCCTGTATCCGGCCCTCGCCCAGCGGCTGCATGCGGCGCGCGAGCGCGCCGGCCGGCATGACGGCCTGGACGGGGCGGACCAGGTCGACAAGGTGATCGACATCGACCAGAGCCCGATCGGCCGGACGCCGCGATCGAACCCGGCCACTTATACCGGGCTGTGGACCCCGCTCCGGGAACTGCTCGCCGCTGTTCCCGAGGCGCGGTTGCGCGGCTACAAACCGGGACGGTTCAGCTTCAACGTCAAGGGCGGCCGCTGCGAGGCGTGCGAGGGAGCCGGGATCGTCCAGATCGAGATGCATTTCCTGCCCGACGTGTACGTGGCCTGCGAGGTGTGCAAGGGCCAGCGGTACAACCGCGAGACGCTCGAGATCCACTACAAGGGCAAGAACGTGGCCGAGATCCTCGAGATGACCGTCGATGAGGCGCTGGACTTCTTCGGGCCGATCCCCGCCATCCGGACCCGGCTCCAGACCCTCCAGGACGTGGGGATGGGGTACATCCATCTTGGCCAGCCGGCCACGACCCTTTCCGGCGGGGAGGCGCAGCGGGTCAAACTGGCGACCGAGCTGGCTCGGCGGGCGACCGGGCGGACGGCCTACATCCTCGACGAGCCCACCACCGGCCTCCACTTCGACGACGTGGCACGGCTGCTCAAGGTCCTCGGCCGCCTCGCCGATGCGGGGAACACGGTCATCGTGATCGAGCACAACCTCGATGTCATCAAGACCGCCGACTGGGTCATCGACCTCGGTCCGGAGGGCGGTGACGCCGGCGGTGGCCTGGTGGCCGAGGGTACGCCCGAAGCGGTGGCTGACGACCCGACTTCGTTCACCGGGCAATACCTCCGTCGCGTGCTGGGCCTGCCGGAGCAGCTCCGATCCGCCCGCCGCCCGCGATCGCCGCGTCGACCAACTGCCGTCTCCGCTTGACGCCTCGATAAGATCGCTCCAAACACCGCGCACGAAGGGAGTCGGAGATGTCTGGAGCCGGAGCTGGCACCGCTGCTCTGGTGATCATCGGCATCATCATCGTCGTGATCTCAATCCTCTCCGGGCAACCCCTGCCGCTTGCCGTCCTGGGCGTCGCCGCGATCGCCTTCGGAGCCCTGCTCGAAGCCTGGGTCCGGCGCGGCCGCGCCTGACCGATGGCGACTCGCGACGAGGCCCTGGCGCTCCTCCATGAATGGAACGAGAACCCGTCGCTGCGCAAGCACGGGATCCTGGTCGAGGCCGGCGTGCGCGGGTACGCGACCGATGACGGGCTCGATCCCGAAACGGTGGAGCGGTGGGGGATCGCCGGGCTGCTCCACGACCTGGATTACGAGCGCTTCCCCGATGCCGCGACACACGGGGCGATCGGAGCGGACGAGCTCGTCCGGCGGGGATATCCGGAAGACGTTGTCCACGCCGTCCGGTCACACAACGACATGCTCGGCATACCCCGCACCAGCCGGTTGGACCACCTCGTGTACGCCTGCGACGAGCTGGCCGGGTTCCTGGTCGCGGTCGCGCTCATGCGGCCGAGCCGCAAGCTCGCGGACGTGGAGCCCGCCAACGTTCGGAAGCGGATGAAGGACAAGGCCTTCGCCCGTGCCGTGCCGCGGGAGATGCTGCTTGCCGGCGCGGACGAGATCGGTCTGGAATTCGACGCCCATGTCACGAACATGGTCCGCTACCTCGACATGGTCGCCGCCGAGGTCGGCCTGTAGGCGGCAATCGGGTGTGGGGCGCGATGTCCCATGAGCTCCGCGACGAACGACGAGGGGCGCTCCGGATCGAAGGCGAGGACCAGCCGCTCCCGGGCGCGCGTGACCGCAACATAGGCGAGCCGACGCTCCTCCTCGAGGGCGCGAGCCGGGTCGACGGCGTCGTCCAGGGCGCGCTTGTTCGGGAACCGATCGAGCTCCATCCCGAGGACGACGACGAACGGCCATTCCCGCCCCTTCGCTCCATGCACGGTCGTGACCTCGATCGGGGCGTCCGGGTCGCGGAGGGACTCCAGGCGGCCCCGCGCCTCGGCGAAGGCCGCCAGGTAGCTGTCCACTCGGCGGTGCCCGACCGCCCAGCCGATGGCTGCGTCGAGTGCGGCGTGCGCTTCTTCACCGAGCGACCCCGAGGGATCCGCACGACGCCAGCCGCGCTCCGATCGGGCGCGGAGCAGGACGGCCAATGGCGGCTGCGCCGGATCGATCGACCGGAGGTCGCCCAAGAGCGCCGCCACTTCCTGGGACTCCAGCGGTGCCCGTACCGGAGTGTCGTGCGGAATGCCGGCCCGAAGCAACGCGACGAGGAGCGGCCCGAGCTCGGAGCGGGTGCGAGCGAGGACAGCCACCCGGCCGAACGTCATGGCCCAGGCGGGCAGGGCATCTGCCAGGCCTTTAGCCGCTTCCGGACCACGCAGCGCCCAGGTCATGATCGGCGATGACCGGCCATCAGTGTCCGCCGCCGGCCGCGGGGCAGCGCGCAAGCGCTTGGGGACGCGTTCGAGGTTGGTCGCGATCAGCCGATCGGCGGCCGCCACGATGGCCGGCGGACATCGGTAATTCGTCTCGAGGACGATGCGAACCGCGTCCGGATACCGCTCCGGGAACTGGAGGATGCGACGGACGTCCGCGAGGCGCCACGCATAGATCGTCTGGTCGTCATCTCCCACGACGAAGA
>DATFEC010000196.1:0-2399 GCA_035251655.1 Candidatus Limnocylindria bacterium
TCTCGCCATCCGGGTGGAACCGGCGGGCCATGGCTCGGAACGCCGCCTCGAGGATGAAATCCTCGGCGCGCGGATCGACCTGGAGGATGCGGTAGGCGTCGAGATCGTCGTCGGTCACGGGGGATGGATCGTAGTCCTATCGGCGATCGGCTGCCACCTCACCGGACTGCACAAAAATCTCCCCCTGCCCATTCGCGAAGATGCGTTCGTAGCCCGCTGCCAGAACCAGGTCCCGGGTGTCGGCTGGGACCCCCTCGGGCTCCAATAGGACGTACGGAAAGCCTTCGGCGAGCATCGTTTCGAGGTCGGAGAACGGGTGGAGGCGGCCGCCCGCGGTGTGGCTGCTGACCTCCGTCTCGACCGAGACCATCGTCTCGATCATGCCCCCGAAGACGCCGACCGGCGTCGCGTCCCACTGCTGGAAGTTGAACGCGACGTGGAGAAGGGGCGTCGTCGACACGAGCAGGCCTGCGGCCACTTCGTCGCGCAGCCGGTCGATCAGCTCCTGCTGCTCCGCGTTGATCACGGTCCTGGAGTCCGGGTATCCCAGCCAGAATCCGGTCTGCGCGAACCGCAGGTCGATCGACAGCGTCTCGCTCATCCGGTGCTCGCCGAGGTGGAACACGTCGATCGGCGCGGCACGCAGGGGGAGGGCCGCCACGAGGAGGAAGAGGCCGACCGCGACGACCCTGGTCCACTCCACGAGGTCCGAGCGCAGCCACACCGCGCGCAGCGCGTAGGCGGCCATGACCGCGAGGAAGACCGGAACCCAGTAATGCAGCGTCTTGGCCACCTCGAAGTCGATGCCTTCGATTCCCAGCGCCTGCCACGGGATGGCAGCTGCGGCCAGGACCGCCAGCAGACCGATGCCGAAGGCCAGCATCGGCACTGCGGCGAACGTCCGCCGACCGGCCACCGCCCCGGCCACGACCACGGTGAGGACGAGCACCGGGTAGTCGAGGAAGAACCCCGAGAACGTGCTGAGCCATTGCTCGGCGCGCGGCAGGGCAGCGACCAGGACCAGCACCACGGCGGCGACCGCGACCCACCGGATCCCGAAGGCGAGCCAGCGGCGGCCCGCCTCCCAGCGGCCCATCAGCCACACCGCGCCAAGGGCCGGGGGCACGACGATCAGGCCAAGAGCGGAGGGTAGATCGACCCCGATCATCGTTGCCGCCTGGGGGAGGGCGAGGATCCCGCCACCGATCAGCGCAGGGACCCCGAACCGCGCGTATCGGTCCGGGTACAACGCAACCAGGGCCGCGACCACGGCCGCGGTCATGACCCCGACCAGCGGATGGAAGAAGAGGGTCGCACCCAGCGCGACGGCCAGGGTGAGCGGCCGCGCCCGCTCGTCGCCCTCCAGCAGCTCGACCAGGCAGAACGTAGTGAGCGCCAGCACGATGACCGTGGCCCGCGCGTCGGCCATCCTGGCGAACGACTCGGTCAAGGTGAAGGCGACCAGCATCCACCAGCCAGCGCCAACGCCGTTGACAGTGGACGCAAGCCGGGCCAGCCCTGCCGCCAGCAGGACGGTGGCCGGGAGGATGAATGCGGAGACCGCGAGCCCGGCGGCCTGTCCACTCAGGACGGTGGCCGAGCCCAGGAGTCCGGTGTAGCCAAGGAACATCCGAGACGGCCCGTAGATCGGCGACGGGGCAGTGGTCAAGACGTCGAACGCCCCGAACGTTGCCAGGTGCTGAGCCGGCGCCACGTGGTTGGGCAGGACGTCGATGAACGGCACGACCGGCGACGCGAGCTGCAGGATGACCGCGCCCGACCAGGCGAGCACGACGAGCGCGCCTGCCACCGTCAACCGGCTGGCCCTCAGGCTCGGTGGCTCCGCGAACCACGGCCGGACGAACCAGCCAAGACCGATGACCCCGCCGTTGACCGCCACCAGCGCGGGCGGCGTGAACCAGCCCAGGCCACCCAGCAGCATCAGGCACCCGAGGCCGATGACCACGGCCCCGACAATGCCTCCAAGGAAGGCGTCGATCACCGAGCGGTACGGGCTGCCCCGCAGCGCCCGAACGACGACGGCTCCAGCCGCCAGCTGCACAGCGGTGGCGACCAGGACCGCCAGCGACGCCGGCAGGGTGACCGGGAGCTGGCTTACCACGCCCTCGAGAGCTCCGGGCCAGCTCGACCCGAGCTGCGTCCCGTCCAGCATCCAGATCCCGATCAGGATGGCCGCGACCCCGACCAGGCTCACCCATTCCAGCCAGCGTTCCCTCACGGCGGCGAACGGTACAGCGATGGTCGGCGGCGGACTGCCCACCACCGCGGCCGAGGATCGCGCGAGTCCTCCGTCGGGCGTTCACATTTCGCCCACATCGCGAGCCCAGGCTCCTGGGTAACGGACACGAAACCATCGGTCCGCACAAAGGAGATTCGAT
>DATFEC010000274.1:0-7506 GCA_035251655.1 Candidatus Limnocylindria bacterium
CTCGATCGGGGCGTAGCGCAGCCTGGTAGCGCACTTGAATGGGGTTCAAGAGGTCGCTGGTTCGAATCCAGTCGCCCCGACCATCCGACGGGGGCCGTGAGGGAGGTGAGGCATGGGATTTCTCGTCGCCGTCCTGGTCAACACGGCTGCCCTCTGGGTGGCCGTGTATCTGCTCCCGGGGCTCGTCTTTGAAGGGGAGTGGTACCAGTGGCTCATCCTCGGCCTCATCTTCGGCGTCGTGAACGCCTTCGTGAAGCCGATCCTGAAGATCCTCACGTTCCCGATCACGATGGTCACGCTGGGGCTCTTCCTGCTCGTGCTGAACGCGCTGATGCTGTACCTCACCAGCGCCCTGGCTGGACCCATCCTGTCCGCGTTCACGATCAGCAGCTTCGTGGACGCGCTCCTGGGCGGGATCATCATCGCGGTGGTCGGAATGGTCCTCCATGCCGCCGCTCGACGAGTGGGCGCCTAGCCCGTTCGCGGCCGCTCCGCCCGTCCCGGATCTCACCGCGTGCGCACGCCACCCCGGGTCCTCTGGCTCTTCGCGCTGTGGGTCGGGGTTCTCACCCTGCTCACCGGCCCGCTCCTCCTGATCAACCCGTTGTTCATCGGCTGGCTGCAGGAGCGCCATGACGTGGCGGACGGGCTTCACCTCCCCCAGGACGAGCTCGACCGGATCAACGGCGAGATTGTGTGGGACATCTTCTCCGGCGGCGACTTCGACGTGACCTTCGCCAACGGCCAACCGGTCCTCGACGCCGAGGAGCGGTCGCACATGGCCGATGTCAGCCGCCTGGTCCGGATCCTGGTCATCCTCGATGCGGTGGCCATCATCTTCGCCGCCTGGGGCGGGAGGCTGCTGCGGACCGATCCCCATCGCCTGGGACGCCTGCTAATCGCCGGGGCGGGCACGGTCGGGGTGGCGACGGTGGCCATCGGCGTCTTCGCGGTCGTAGCGTGGGACAGTGCATTCACGCTGTTCCACGAGCTCCTGTTCCCACCCGGGACGTGGTCGTTCCCCGCGGACTCGACCATGATCCTGCTCTACCCGCCCGAGTTCTGGTTCGAGGCGGCGATGATCGCGGCCGGCCTCGTCCTCGCCACCTCCGCCACGCTGTCGTTCGGTGGATGGCTTCGCATGCGCGAGGCGGACGCAGCAACCGCGTGATCACCGTCGAGGAGGCGCGCGAACGCCTGATGGCGTCACGCCCGGTGCCACGGACCGAGAACGTTTCGCTGACCGATGCGGTGGGCCGAGTGCTCGCCGAGCCCTCCGTCGTCGCGCCCATCGACGTGCCGCCTTTCGCCAACTCGGCGATGGACGGGTTCGCCGTTCGTGCTGCGGATCTCCCCGGACGGCTGCGCATCACCGGCGAGGTGGCGGCTGGGGCTGGACAGCTCCCAACGGTGGAGGTCGGGACCGCGGTGCGGATCTCGACCGGCGCCCCGATGCCACCCGGTGCCGACGCCGTGGTTCCAATCGAGCAGGCGACCGACGCCGGGGCGGAAGTGGAGGTCCCGCTTCCGGTTCCATCCGGGGACCACGTCCGCGAAGCCGGCCATGACACGCGAATCGGCGACGAGATCGATCTCCCGTCGCCGTTGACACCGGCAGCAATCGGCGTCCTGGCGTCCCTGGGCATGGCCGAGGTCACGGTGCAAGCCCGCCCGCGGGTGGCGATCCTGTCCAGCGGGGAAGAGCTGACCGCGCCCGGTACGCCGCTGGCCGAGGGGCACATCTACGACGCCAACATGCCGGCCCTGGTTGCCGCAGTCACCGAGATGGGCGGGGAGCCGGTCCCGCTCCCGCGGGTCTCTGACGACCCTGCCGCGGTCGAGGCCGCTCTCCGAGACGCCGCCGAGGCCGGCGACCTGGTCCTGACCTCGGGCGGGGTCAGCGTCGGGGCCCACGACCACGTCCGTGACGCCATCAAACGCCTCGGCGAGCTCGACTTCTGGCGAATCGCGATGCAGCCGGGCAAGCCGCTGGCGGTCGGTCGCATCGGGGAAACCGCCGTCATCGGTCTGCCAGGCAACCCGGTGAGCGCGCTGGTCGTGGCCGAGCTGCTCGTTCGGCCGCTCATTCGCGCGGTGTTGGGCCTGTCCGGGGATGGGCGACGGCACGTTCGTGCGACCCTCGACGACGAGTTGCGGAAGGACCCGGAGCGCGCGGCGTACCTGCGGGTGGTCCTTCGCCAGACCGATGCCGGTTGGGTCGCCAGCCCAGCCGGGGGGCAGCTCTCGTCGCAGCTCCGCGCCCTGGCCGCCGCGACTGGCCTGCTCGTCGTCCCGATCGGGGAGCCAGCTGGACGAGCGGGCCACTCGTACGACACGATCCTCCTTTCCGATCCCGATCCGGTGGCAGGCTGATCGACCGATGAAACCGACACACCTCGATGACGAGGGCGCGCCACGGATGGTGGACGTCAGCGCGAAGCCGATCACCGACCGCCGCGCCGTGGCCGAGGCGACGGTCCGGATGCATCCGGAGGTCCTGGCGACCTTGCTCGACGCGGGCGGGCCCAAGGGGGACGCTTTCGTCGTGGCTCGGCTGGCAGGGGTGGCAGCTGCGAAACGGACGGCCGAGCTCATCCCCCTCGCCCACCCGCTGCCGCTGGACGTGATCGAGGTCGAGCCGATCGCCAACCGCGGGGCGGGAACGTTGACTCTGCGCGCTGAGGTCACGGCCTCGGCCCGCACCGGGATCGAGATGGAGGCACTGACGGCGGCGGCCATCGCCGCGCTGACGATTTACGACATGGCCAAGGCCCTGCAGCGCGACATCGTCATCGAGCACGTCCGGCTGCTCGAGAAGTCGGGCGGCCGGAGCGGAGACTTCCAGGCCAAGCCATGACTGAAGCCATCGTCGTTGTCGTCTCCACGCGGGCAGCGAACGGGACGCGGGCGGACACCGTCGGTCCCGATCTCGTCGCGCGGCTGGAGGCCGCCGGCTGGGCCGTGGAGCCCGCACCAGTGGTCGTTCCTGACGATGCGGCCGCGTTGGCCGGCCTGTTGACCGAGCTCGCCGCGGGGGCGCATCGGCTCATCGTCACCACCGGCGGGACCGGACTGACGCTCACGGACCGAACGCCGGAGGCCACGACCCGCGTCGCCGACTACCTCGTCCCCGGGCTCGCCGAGCTGATGCGCACCGCGGGAACGGTTTCGACGCCACTCGCCGCACTCTCCCGGGGAGTGGTGGCGGTTCGTGGCCACGCCCTCATCGTCAACCTTCCCGGTTCGCCGGCTGGGGCCGCTGAGTCGCTCGACGCCGTTCTACCCGTCCTCCGCCATGCGGCCGACCAGCTGGCCGGTGTTGACCACCACGGGGCGTCCGCACCTGGAATCTCCGAATGACCGCCACGAGCGGTCCGCGCCCGATCCCCGGGTTCGCGGGCGCGGTCATCGGTCCGACGGACGGCGAGTACGACACGCACCGCGAGGTGTGGAATGCCATGGTCGACCATCGGCCGGCGATCATTGCCCGAACCACCAGCGCCCACGATGTGGCGGCCGCGATCCATTTCGGGCGACAGCACGATCTGGAGATCGGCGTGAAGTGCGGCGGGCACAGCGTGCTCGGTCTCTCTGTGCCACATGACGGGCTGATGATCGACCTCTCGCCCATGAGCGAGGTGCGGGTGGATGCCGAGACACGACGAGCTCGAGTTCAGGGCGGGGCGTTGCTCCGGTACCTCGACCAGGCCACTCATGCCCACCGCCTGGCCACGACCGCGGGCAACGTGTCGCACACGGGGGTCGGCGGCCTGACGCTGGGCGGAGGGATGGGCTGGCTGGCCCGCCAATTTGGGCTCGCGTGCGACAACGTCGAATCCTTCGAAATCGTCACCGCGGACGGCGAAACCGTTCACGCCTCGAGCTCGGAGAACGCGGACCTGTTCTGGGGGCTGCGAGGCGGCGGCGGCAACTTTGGGGTGGTCACCGAGTTCGCGTTCCGTGTCCACCCAATTGCCGACCAGGCGATGATGGTCGATCTCACGTTCGACGCGAACGATGCGGTCGAGCCCATGCGGCGCTGGCGCGACCTCCTGCCTGCTGCCCCGCGCGAGGCCACCCTGACCGCCGACGCCATGACCAGCGATGGACGGCCGGTCGTCTCCGTGGGCTATGTCTGGGTCGGCGATGAGGCCGAAGGGCAAAGGTACCTGCAGACCATCAAGAGCATCGGGACGCCACTCAGCGAATCCGTGAAGGTGATGAGCTACCTCGACCTCCAGCGCCTGTTTGATGGCCGACATCACCACGGCATGCGCCGGTACGCGGCCGGCCATTACCTGACCGAGCTCGCGGACGCCGCGATCGATGCCTTCCTCACCCGTGGCGTTTCGACGGGCGATGGCGTCGACTGGAACCGGGTTTCAGGCGGTGGATTTCAGGCATACGGTGGCGCGATCGCCGAAATCTCAAACGACGAGACCGCCTTCAGCCATCGCGACGCGCTCGTCGAGTTCTTCGGCGGCCACACCTGGACCGACCCCGCCGAGGACGAGTGGCGAATGGCGTCGGCACGGGCGTTTGGCGCCGCACTGGCGCCGTTCTCGAGCGGTGTCTACGTGAACTCGATCTTCGAGCCGAGCCAGAGGGAGATCCGACGCGCGTACGGGGAGGGGAAGCTGGATCGGCTGGCGGCCCTCAAGCATCGCTGGGACCCCGACAACGTGTTCCACATGAACCAGAACATCGTTCCTCGAGAGGGACCGATTCCGCCTGCCTGATCGAATCGCCCGGGACCGTCGCACGGCGATTGAGTCGAATCGGCCATCCGCATCCCCATACCCGATGAATGCGCCGGCCTGAACCGGCGCACGATGCGGTGAGGAATGGATACCGATCTCGTGATCCAAGCACAGGGTGGTGACGAAGAGGCCTTCGCGAGCCTTGCCGTGGCCGCAGGGGATCGGCTCCATGCGGTGGCGCACAGGATCCTGCGCGACATCGACCTGGCTGAGGATGCGACGCAGCAGGCGCTGCTGACCATCTGGCGAGACCTTCCGCAGCTGCGCGACCCGGCCCGCTTTGAGGCCTGGTCGTACCGGCTCCTCGTCCGCGCCTGCTACGCCGAGGCCCGCCGGAATCGATCCTGGCAACCGGGCTTGCGCCTCGTGGATACCGATACACCGATGGCGGACTCGTCCGCCTCGGTCGCCGACCGCGACCAGCTCGAGCGTGGTTTCCGCCGCCTTTCGATCGACCACCGCGCGGTGGTCGTCCTGCACCACTACCTCGACTTCACGCTCGACGAGGTTGCCGACGCGCTCGGCGTGCCCGTCGGGACCGTTCGATCTCGACTTCATTACGCGATGCGCGGCCTGCGCGCGGCGCTCGACGCCGACGCACGCCCGACGAAGCGGGCCGGTGCGCGATGAGCACTGACCGCGACATCACCCGCATCGTTCGGTCGTGGATGGACGAGGGCGTCACCCAGCTCCCGGACCGTGTCCTCGACGCCGTGCTCGACCAACTCCCCGCGACCCCACAGCGCCGCCCCTCGTGGCTGGCGCGGAGGTTCCTTTCCATGAACACCTACCTGAAGTTCGGCCTGGCGGCTGCTGCCGTGGTGGCGGCCGTCGTCATCGGCCTCCAGGTCGTCGGACAACCGAACATCGTTGGCCCCCCGGATGCCTCACCGACGCCCGCGCGGACGCCCGCACCATCGAGCGAAGCCATGCCGCTGCCCGCGCCGGGAGCATTGGACCCGGGGGTGTACCTCATGCCAGCCGCCTTCGGGGGCGTGGACTTCGCGTTCACGGTCCCCGCCGGGTGGGAGATTGACCGCGAAGGCTTTGTCCGAAAGAACACGGACAGCGACGCTACCCTCGACATCACGACGGGCGTGATGTTCTCGGCTTGGACCGTCGACCACGTCTTCGCCGATGCCTGCGTTGGCGAAGGCACGGAGCAGCCCGTGGAGGAGACGGTCGATGCCCTTGCCGCGGCTCTGGCCAGCCAGGTCAGGCCCGGCCGCGAGACGCGTGGCCCCGCCCCCGGCCTGGAGTTCGACGGTCATCCCGTTGAACACGTCACGCTCTACGCCCCGGGTGACCTCGGAGAGTGCGGTGGCAGGCTCCGAACCTGGCCCGGCCTGAACGGCGATCTCAACAGTGGCTGGCCGGCAGGTCCGGGTCAAACCGACGACGTCTACATCGTGGACGTTGATGGAACCCGGCTGGTCCTCGTCGGTTCGTACTGGGCCGAAACCGCGACGGAGGACCGCCAGGAGCTCGATGCTCTTGCCCTCTCAGCAGAGATCGCCCCTCAGTGACGGATCCCGTTCGGCGCTGTTCTCATGGACTGCTCAGTGGGCGGCTGGTGGCGGAAGAGGAGCTTCGGCGACTCGTGGACTCCATCCGATTCGAGTAGCCCGCGCGGATCAGCTGGCGGGGCCCGGCTTCGGCCCCGTCGGCTGCCCGCTAGCATTCCGGGCGCATGCCGCCGAACCCGCCGGAGCTGCCGTACTACCCGCTGATCGTCGTCCCGCTGGCGATCGCCATCTTCCTGTTCTGGCGCCGATCCCGACGCCACTGGGCGGTGCTCCGGGCCGGGCGGTCGCTCGGCCGCACGGATAGAACCAAGGACCGATGGTGGGGCGTCATCCGATACGTCATCGCCCAGGAGCGGCTCCTGCGGGATCCGGTGCCGGGGCTCATGCATGCGTTCGTGTTCTGGGGCTTCCTCGTCCTGTTGGTCACGACCGGCAACTACCTGACCAACGGCCTGGTCGAGACCGTCGTCACCGCAATCCCGATCGTCGGCGGGCTGCTGTGGGCGCTCGCCATCTTCGGGGCCAACGTGTTCATCGGCCTGGTACTCGTCGGCATCGGTTACTCGGCCGTCCGGCGGATCGTGCTGCGGCCGGCCCGCCTGGCGCTCAGTCGCGACGCGTTCGTGATCCTGGCCCTCATCGGCCTGGTGGTCGTGACCGAAGCCTTCGCCGATGCGTTCGGCTACGTGCTCGAACCCGACAACCCCACCCGCATCGTCGCGATCATCGCTGGCCCGCTGAGCCTCGTGCTGGAACTGTTCGGGACCGAGGTGGCGGCGTGGGGGTTCGCCATCCTGGCGTGGGCCCATGTCCTGGCGGTCATGGCCTTCGGCACGTACCTGCCATACAGCAAGCACCTTCACATCATCACCAGCGAGCCGAACGTCTACTTCCGCAATCTCGAGCCACGCGGCGCACTGCGGAAGATGGACCTCGAGGCCGACCCGCCTCCCGGCGGGGGAGCGACCTTCGGCGCCGCCGCCCTCCGCGACCTGACCTGGCGCCACCTCCTCGACCCGCTGGCGTGCACCGAATGTGGCCGCTGCATGGAGTTCTGCCCGGCTTCCTACAGCGGCAAGACGCTCTCTCCTAAGCACCTCATGGAAGGGCTGCGCGACCAGATCGTGGCCGCCGAGACGGCCCTGGTGGCCGCGGCCGGGGCTCAGCGCGCGGCGAAAGGGGAACAGAACGGGACGAACGGCGGGAGCCCGGAGGGCGCC
>DATFEC010000302.1:0-2645 GCA_035251655.1 Candidatus Limnocylindria bacterium
GGAGTGGGCCGCGTTGATGACCCCGGTCATCGCGGAGCTGTACCAGGCGGGCCAGCCGGGAGCGTAGGTCGCCAGGGTGCCGTCGGACTTCGCCGCGACACCGAAGAAGGCAATCGTCGAAACCAGCTGGTATTGCATCCACGTCAGCTGGTCGAGCTGCCAATAGGGCAGGAAGCCGAAGACCTCCTTGCGCAGGCCATTGGGCAGGGCGGCCGCGAGGGGCGCCGAGGTGACCGACGGGTTGGGGCGAGCTAGCATCGCGAATGCCCCATCGGAGCCGAACGGGCTCAAGCTCGCTGCGGGCGCGGCAAGTGGCACGGGACGGACGCCCGGAGCGAAGTCCGCGTGGTCGTTCGCGTGCACGGCGGCCATCTCGGCCTGGACCGACCCTCGGGTGAAGAGCCCGGGCGGGGCGACCGGCAGCACCGTTCCATTGGCGAGGGTGATCGGCCCGTCGGCCAGGCGAGGCGGAATGTGCCCTGCGCCCGGGGGCAGCGGATCCGCTCCCCGAACCGGCGCCGCCCCGCCGGGGACGACGCCGAAGGCAATCAGTGCGGCCAGCAGGATGGCCAGCGGCGTGGCGAATCGGGCCATGGCTCTCGACATGCGGGCGGGCCGGGCGACCTGATCGGACCGCCCTGAACTCCAGCCGTCGTCACCGTACCGGCCAACCGTGAGGCGGACGATGGTACGAATCTCCCGGGTCGGGTGGACCCGGAAGGCACCTCGGCCTCGCTAGGGAGTGCTACCTATCAGGGTCCGAAGTACCCGGTGACGTCGAAGATGAGATGGGTACTGCCAGCGGACGAGATGTACGTCCCGCTCAGCGTGCCTCCGGGGCCGAGGGCCAGCGTCGCCCCGTTCGCGCGGCTGTCCGAGATCGGGAAGTTGAGATTCGAGGTTGACGGGTTGGCCTCGCTGGTCGGACCAAGGTAGGCCGCCCCCCCTCGGCTCTGCTCGGTGACGGTCAGGTTGCCGGTGACGCCTACGGCGGTGGCTGGAACACCGCCTCGCCCGGTGACCTGGAACGCGCGTGGAGTGGCGGGTGCGTACGTGCCGCTCAGGCCGGTGCCGAACCGCGTGTCCAACAGCCGACTGGGGGACAGCGGGTAGAACCGAGCGCCGGATCCGTCGGTCACGAAGTAGCCGGTGACGTCGAAGATGAGATGCGTGCTCCCAGACGAAGCGCCGAATGTCGCGCTCAGCGTGCCTCCGGGGCCGAGGGCCAGTGTCACGTTGTTCGCCCGGTGGTCGTACATCGGGAAGTTGATCGTGGAGCTCGTTGGGCTCGCCGTCGCGGTGGGCCCGAGATAGACATATCCGCGTGACGACTGCTCGGTGACCGTGAGGTTGCCGGTCACACCCACGGCGGACGTGGGCACGCCGCCCAGCCCGCTGACCTGGAAGGTGCGCGGCACGTTCGCGTTGAATCGACCGCTCAGGCCGGTGCCGAAGCGCGTGTCGAGCAGGCGAGCGGGGACCACCGGCGCGTAGGTCGCGCCGCCCGTCGTGGGAACGAAGTAGCCGGTGACATCGAATACGAGGTGCGTGGTTCCGGTGTATCCGAACGTGGCACTCAGCGTTCCGCCCGGACCGAGCGCCACGGTCACGCCGTTGGCGCGGTCGTCACCGAGGGGGAAGTTCAAGGTCGATGTCGGGGGGCTCGCCAACGGGCTCGGACCAAGGTACACGTAGCCAGCGCCAGACTGGGAGGTGACAGTGAGGTTGCCCGTGACGGCCGTGGCATTGGTTGGCACGCCGCCGCGGCCCGTCACCTGGAAGGTCCGCGGGATATTGGCACTCATCGGGCCGCTGAGGCCGTTGCCGAGACGGGTGTCGAGCAGCCGAGCCGGTTCAAGCGGGACGTAGGTGGATGGCTGCGGAGTGGTGACCGTGATATAGCTGGTCTTGGTCACTGAATCCGTGCCAAGGGCATTTGTCGCGGTCAGCGAAACGCTGTAGGTCCCCGGTGTTGGGTAGGTCCAGGAAGGGGTCCGCTGGGTAGAGTCCGTGGTCCCGTCGTTGGTGAAGTCCCACGCCCAGGTCGTCGGGCCGAAGGTCACCGTTTCGTTATCAAAGGCGACCCAGAGCTGCTCGAGGCCGACTGTCGGCGACGCCGTGAAGTCGGCGATCGGCGGTGTCGGGCCGGGAGCCTCGTTCGGGTCGCCGGCGAACGCGTACCAGTAGCTCATCAGGCCACCCGGACCGCTCGTTCGCTGGATCCATGCCTCGTCGCCGCTAGAGAGAGCATGCGGGAACTTCCTCAGCGCTGATGCGCTGTAGCCGTTCCCAAGCTCGAACGTGTCACCGAGAGACTGGTCCGGGTTGTCGAGGATCGCCTCCACCACCGAACGGGAGCCAAGGTCCGAGGCGAAGTAGTTCCCGCCCAGCGCGAGATACGGCCGCGAGTAGTACTGGACACGGGTGCGTGCGACGCTCTCGCTGGTAGGCGTGGTCTGTTCGGTCTCTCCGGCGCCCGGCGCATAACAGGCATTCGAGAAGACCATGACGAAGCCCGGCGCGGGGTGGATCGGTCCCCCGGCGCACCATTGGCTCCAGCTGACCGCGCTCGGCTTTGGCTTGCCCTCGATGGCGGCCTCGCCGCAATAGATCATCTGGGTCGACAGGTTGTGGCCGTGGCCGGT
>DATFEC010000097.1:0-2497 GCA_035251655.1 Candidatus Limnocylindria bacterium
GTTGATGAAGCAGGCGCTGCACTGCGGATGGGCGTCGATCCCGACGTTGAACCAGACGGGGCTGTTGAACGCCGCGCGCTGCTTGAGCAGGATGTCGGTCAGCTCGGCGTGGAAGGTGTCGGCGTCGGCATCGGTCGCGAAGTAGCCGTCCGTCCGACCCCAGCCGGTGATGGTGTCGGCCACCCGGCCGATCATCTGCTTGACCGATGTCTCGCGCTCCGGTGTGCCCAAGGTGCCACGGAAGTACTTGCTGGCGGTCACCTGGGTCGCGAGCTGCGACCACGCCTTGGGGAACTCGAGGCCCTTCTGTTCGAAGACCGTCTCCCCGTGCTCGTTGGTGATCGTCGCCTCGCGGGCTTCCCACTCGACCGTGTCGTACGGGTCCACGCCCGGCCGCGTGAAGCGCCGCTCGACGCTGATCCCGGTCCACGTCCGCTCTTCGCCCGGCTGGAGCTGGTGGTAGCCGCTCAGCTCCTCGACCGCCTCGGCGGCCGCCGCCGCACCGTTGCCCGGCCCGGTGGCCTTGGCCTTGCCTCCCTTGTGCCCGTTGCCGTTGCCGTTGGTCGTGGTCGGGGCCTGGGGGGCTTCGCTGCGTGCCATCGGTCCGGGTGCTCCTTCGGTCGGTATCGGTCGATTTGTGTGACGGGCGGACCCCTCTGGAGGAGTTCGGAGAGGTCCGCCACGGCTCAATGACGAGCCTGCGCCGGAGGGCATCCGGGCACAGTCTCAGTGGATGTTCAGTCTACTCCTGGTGGTGGGTCCGGTCAAGGGAAAATCACAACATGTTGTGGGGGTCGCGTCGTCGTCACCCTACATGATGCGCACCGGCCCGAAGCACTGTGGACGCCGTGTGGACCCGCTGTCGACCGGCTGTGGAATGACTCCCAGACATCGCGGGCAGAGGCGCCGTCAAACGCTCAGACCGGTCCAATGTATGACATTGGGCCAACACGAGCCGGCACGAGGACGGGTGGTCTGAGCCGCCGCCCTCCGGCTGTTATGCGACTGCAACAGGGTCCCGGCGCGAGCGGCGCACGCCTGCTACTCGCCACCTCGGACCATCTCATGTGCCCGAGTAGGGTCAACCGGCGCGCCGCCAACGAGCGGTCCAAGGCTACACGGACCACGAGCCCCTCCCGTTGCGCCCCCAGCGACAACCATCATTGGAGGCACGAACATGCGATCTCGATTGCGAACGACTCTCACCGCCCTGGCCGCGATCGGCCTGCTGGCGGTGGCCCTGATCGGCTGTCAGCCGGCAGCCAGCCCCACCGACAGCATGAGCACGGAGACTCTTCCGGGGAGCGTCCCGATGGAGCCGTCGATGGAGCCGTCCGCCAGCCCGAGCTGATTTCGGGCGTTTGAGTCCGCAACGGATGCGGCGTAGGGTTGTTGCGACCGGGCGTGCCACCTAACGGTGGTCCCAAGGTCGCGTCGCTCACACGCCGTCCTCCCGTTGCGCCCGGTCCTGATAGATGGAGGCACGCGAGCATGAGTGTCACCACGAAGCTGCGACTGACCAGCTCCGCATTTACCGATGGCGCGATGATCCCGGCGAAGTACACCTGCGACGGGGAGAACATCTCGCCGCCGCTGGCCTGGGAGCCCGGCCCGGACGGGACGGCTGCCTGGGTCCTGATCGTGGAGGACCCCGATGCGCGGATGTGGGTCCACTGGCTCGTCGTCGACCTGCCGGCGGAGGTGACGTCCCTCGACGAGGGCGCGTCCGGAAGCCTTCCCGCTGGAGGCATGGAGGGTGAGACCGATTTCGGGCCGGCGAGCTACGGCGGCCCGTGCCCGTCGTCCGGGGAGCATCGGTATGTCTTCAACCTGTATGCGCTGTCCGAGCCACTGGTCCAGGGCGTACAGCTCACCGCCACCCAGGTGCGGGCCGACATGTTCGGCAAGGTGCTGGGTGAGGGAACACTGACAGGCCGCTACACGCGTGGGTAGGCGGCCGCTGGCCGCCTTCCTCGTGATCATCGGGGGGCTGGTGGTCGGCTGCCAGCCGGCAGCGTCGCCCGGCGAATCGGTCACGGGCTCGGCGCCGGGCACAAGCGGAGGCGGGTCGGCGTTCACCCTGACCAGCGCGGCGTTCGTGGAGGGCGGGGATATCCCGGCGGTCCACAGCTGCGACGGTGCGGAACTGTCGCCGCCGCTCGAGTGGAGCGGCGCGCCTGATGGAACCGTGGCGTACGCCCTGATCGTCCACGACCCCGATGCCAACGGCTACATCCACTGGGTCGTGGGCAACATCAGCGCGACGCTGGCCAACTTCCCGGAGGGCTACTCGACCGAGCTCCCCGAGGAAGCGGCGCAGGGCGTGAACGGAACGGAATCGATCGGCTGGCTGGGCATGTGCCCGCCCAGCGGGACGCACAGCTACATCTTCACCCTGTACGCGCTGTCCGAGCCGGCCGACGTGTTGCTGGGCGTGAACGCCACGGCGCTCCTCGAGGCGATCGACGGGAAGGTCCTCGACCAGGCCGTCCTGACC
>DATFEC010000054.1:0-3589 GCA_035251655.1 Candidatus Limnocylindria bacterium
GCTGGAGGCGGCCCGCGCGCTCGGGCTGTCGGAGGTCGACACCCTGCGGCTGGTGATCTTTCCCCAGGCCCTGCGGGTGATCGTGCCGCCTCTGACCAGCCAGTACCTGAACCTGGTCAAGAACTCAAGCCTGGCGATCGCCGTCGGCTATCCGGACCTGTTCAAGGTCGGAACCACGATGGCCAACCAGACCGGCCAGCCGGTGCCCGTGATCGCTCTCGTGATGGCCACCTACCTCGTTATCAGCCTGGCCACCTCCGCGCTGATGAACCTCTACAACCGACGCATCCAGGTGATGGAGCGGTAGGAAGCCATGAGCAGCGCGGCACTCCCGCCCCCGTCCACCACCATCGGTCCCGTCTCGTGGCTGCGGAAGAACCTGTTCTCGGGTCCGGTCAGCTCGCTCATGACCGTCCTGATCGGCGGCGTGCTGCTGGTATTGACCGTCGCCGTTGCCCAGTGGGCGATCTCCGATGCGCGCTGGGACGTCATCACCCGCAACATGCGGCTGTTCCTGATCGGCCAGTACCCGGCAGACCTGGCCTGGCGGATCTGGCTCTCGCTGCTGATCCTGTCCGGCCTGGCGGGCCTCTCGGCGGGTGCCTTCGGGCGGACCACGCGGGCGCTGGCGATTTCCCTGTCGGCCTTCCAGGCGATGCTGGCCGGCCTGTTGGCGGTGTCATCGGTCGGCCCGCTGATCGTCATCGGCATGCTGCTGAATGCCGCCCTGGTGTGGGCCGGGTTGGTCGCCGGGCTGCGTCGCCTCGTCCCGCGCCGCCCGCTGCGGATCGGCTGGCTTGTCTCGTTGCCGGTCATCTTCGTGTTGCTGAACGGGTTCCCCGGCACGCCGCTGGCGTCGGTCAGCTCGAACCTGTGGGGCGGTCTCCTGCTGACGGTTCTCCTCGCCTCGGTCGGCATCCTCCTGTCGTTCCCTCTGGGCGTTCTGCTCGCCCTGGGGCGCCGGAGCACGCTGCCGGTGGTTCGGACCCTGAGCACCACCTACATCGAGGTGATCCGCGGCGTCCCGCTCATCACGATCCTGTTCATGGCGGACATCCTTCTGCCGTTCTTCCTGCCCGGAGAGATTCGGATCGACCGCGTCACACGGGCGATGGGTGGGATCACGCTGTTCTCCGCCGCGTACGTGGCCGAGAACGTCCGTGGCGGCCTCCAGGCCATCCCGAGCGGTCAGATCGAGGCGGCCCAGGCACTGGGGCTCAGCACGGCCAGGATCAACCTCCACGTGGTGCTCCCCCAGGCGCTGCGATCGGTGATCCCGGCCAACGTGGGGCTCTTCATCAGCTTGCTGAAGGACACGACGCTGGTGACCATCATCGGGCTCCTCGAGCTGCTGGGCATCGGTCGCGCCATCCTGGCTCAGCCGGAGTCCCTGGGGGCGCACCTGGAGGTTTACGTCTTCATCGGCGCCGTCTTCTTCGTGCTGTGCTATGCGATGTCACAGGCCAGCTATCGGCTCGAGCAGGCGCTCGGAGTAGGGTCTCGCTGAAGGACGAGGTGAACGAGTGACGACGGACCGGACGACCGACGCGAAACCGACCGACATCATCGTGGCGCGCGACGTCCACAAGTGGTTCGGTCAGCTCCACGTCCTGCGCGGCATCAACCTCAACGTCCTGACCGGCGAGGTGGTCGTCATCTTCGGCGCGTCGGGCTCGGGCAAGTCCACCTTCATCCGCACCATCAACCGCCTCGAGGAGCACCAGCGCGGCGAGATCTTCGTCGACGGCATCGAGCTGACCAACGACATCCGGAACATCGCGGCGGTCCGGAGCGAGATCGGGATGGTCTTCCAGTCGTTCAACCTGTTCCCGCATCTGACCGCCCTGCAGAACGTCACCCTGGCACCGATGCGAGTCCGCAAATGGCCACGCCAGCAGGCGGAGGAGGCGGCGATCGCCCTGCTCAAGCGGGTCGGCATCCCGGAGCAGGCCCACAAGTACCCGGCCCAGTTGTCCGGCGGTCAACAGCAGCGGGTGGCGATCGCCCGGGCGCTGGCCATGCAACCGAAGATCATGCTCTTCGACGAGCCGACCTCGGCGCTCGACCCGGAGATGATCAGCGAGGTGCTCGACGCGATGCGCGAGCTGGCGGAGACGGGGATGACCATGGTCTGCATCACCCATGAGATGGGCTTCGCGCGGGCCGTTGCGAATCGGATGGTCTTCTTCGACGAGGGCGTGATCGTGGAGGAGGGCCCCCCGAAGCAGATCTTCGAAGCGCCCGAGCACCAGAGAACAAAGCGATTCCTCTCGCAGATCCTCCACTGAGGCTCGCCTCGCTATGCTGCCGCTCGTGAGTCCCCTCCGGGCCGCAGTGGCGATGGCGCTGTGTGCCTGGCTCTGCGCCTGCTCGAGTCCCAGCGCCTCGGCCGAACCGATACCCAGGCCCTCCGACCAGGAAGCGGCCCAGGAATGCCCAGCCCTTGACCTCCTCGGCCCGTCTGGCGCCACGGTCGACCTGACGGGCAAGTGGCGGTCAAACGACCTCGGCGTCTATGACCTGCATCAATACGGTTCATGCTTCTACTGGCTTGGCCAGAGCGCGTATCCGGACTCGCAGGTCGGCGAGTTCTGGACCACCGTTCTGGTCGGCACCATCGGAACGGACTTTACGATCACCGCCCACTGGGGAGACGTTCCGTACCTCAATACCGAGTTCTTGGGGAACGGCGAAATGACGCTGCGCATCGGCTTCGACTCGGCCGGCGGCCAGGAGATCCCAGTCCTCCGCACGATCGCGGTGACCGGCGGCTTTGGAGGCAGCACCTGGGTGCCCGAAGACTCGCTTCAGCCGGCGGCGGATCTTGAGGGCACCTTCTCGGGGAACTACCACAACTTGCTGCAGACGGGGTGCCTCTGGGTCCAGGTCGGCGACGTCCGATACGAGCTGCACGGTGACGGGGGCTGGGTCATCCGAGGTGATCCGCCACTGCGGATCGAGGACGAGAGAGGCCGTGTGTATGCGCGTGATGGCGACATCATCCGTGTGAACGGCATCGTGTCCCCTGCCTTGGGATCGGGATGCGTCGAATCATCGGTCCTGGTCGAGGAAATCGAACCCTCGCCCTAGCTGTCGTCAACGGGATGGAGTGGTGGAGATGAGGGGACTCGAACCCCTGACCCCCGCGATGCGAACGCGGTGCTCTCCCAGCTGAGCTACATCCCCACGGGGCGCCTTGCGAGGCGCAGGACGAGGCGCCGGGCAGGATAGCACGGAGCCCCCGGCGGGCTCGCAGCCGCACCCATAGAATGGGCGCTCCATGACGAGTGCCGCCGCGGACGCCCCTGCCATCCGGACCGAGGGTCTGACCAAGTCCTACGGCCGCAAGCGCGGCATCATCGACGTCGACCTCGAGGTTCGCCGGGGCGAGATCTTTGGCTACCTCGGGCCCAACGGAGCGGGGAAGTCGACCACGATCCGCCTGCTGCTGGACCTCATCCGCCCGAGCAGCGGCACCGCCAGCGTGCTGGGCCAGCCGGCCCACGGGGCCGAGGTCAAGCTCCGGCGCGAGATCGGGTACCTGCCCGGGGAGATGGCGCTCTACCCCCGCATGACCGGGCGCGAGCTC
>DATFEC010000008.1:0-3525 GCA_035251655.1 Candidatus Limnocylindria bacterium
GAAGAAGATCCGCCTCCGTTCGTTCGCACCGCACCCGGTGACCCTCAAGCTCGCGAAGCACGGCGCCGGGCTGGTCACCGCCGGCGACATCGCCGAGTCGGCCGACGTCGAGATCGTGAACCCCGAGCTCGAGCTGCTGACTTTGGACTCGGATGCCGGCTCGATCGACATGGACATCACCATCGAGACCGGGGTTGGCTACCGAGCGGCGGAGCACACCGAGGAGATGCCGATCGGGGTGATCCCGGTCGACGCGATCTTCTCGCCGGTCCGCCGCGTGAACTTCTCGGTCGAGAACACGCGGGTCGGCCAGATGACGAACTTCGACAAGCTGACCCTCGAGATCGAGACCGATGGGACGTCGACCCCGCAGGCAGCCCTCGCCCAGGCCGCCGGCATCCTCGTCCGGGAGTTCTCCCGCTTCGCGGAGATCGGCCGGCCGGCGATGGGCACCGGAGAGGACGTCCCCGCCCCGCTGGCCGCCAGCCTGCTCGACGCCCCGATCGAGGAGCTGGACCTCCCGATGCGGGCCTACAACAGCCTGAAGCGGAACAACATCACGAAGATCGGTCAGCTCCTCGCGCTCGGGGACGACGAGCTGCTTCGGATGCGGAACTTTGGCAAGAAGAGCCTTGACGATATGAAAGAGCGCCTCGCTCTGCGCGGGTTCATCCCGCCGGAGGACGGGCCGACGGCCGCCGACGAGGCGGACCTGCCCGCGGCCGCCGAGCTCGACGAGGCGGTCGCCGCCGAGCTGAACCGCGAGGCCTAGGGCACTGATCGATGCCGCACCGCATTGCCGGCCGCAAGCTGAGCCGTCCCACGGCCCACCGCGAGCACATGCTCGCCAACCTGGCCGTGGCCGTCCTCCGCTACGAACGGCTCAAGACGACCGAGGCCAAGGCCAAGGAAGTGCGGGGCATGGTTGACCGGCTGATCGTCACTGCCAAGCGCGGTGACCTGCCGGCGCGACGGCAGCTGGTCGCCCAGCTGCCGAATGAGCCGCTCATCATCGAGAAGCTGATGGGCGAACTGGCGACCAAGTACGCCGAACGGGGGTCGGGGTTCACGCGGATCACGCGACTCGGACCCCGGGCAGGCGACGCGGCGCCGATGGTGCAGATCGAGCTCGTCTAGGCGGGCTCGTTCGGCCGAACAACCGAAGAACCGATGCCTCCCGCGGCGCGAACGTGCGCCCGGGCGGTCATCGAGTACGACGGGACGGCATTCGCCGGCTCGCAGCGCCAGCCGCAGCAGCGGACGGTGCAGGGCGAGCTGGAGGATGCGCTTAACAAGCTGACCGGCGAACGGATCACGGTCCGATTCGCCGGGCGCACCGATGCCGGCGTGCACGCCACGGGCCAGGTGGTCGCCTTCTGCCTTCCGAGCCATCTCCGCGGGGAGCGGATCGGATGGGGGGAGCTGCGGCGCCGCCTCAACGGGGCGCTTGCGCCGGACGTGGTGGTCCGCTCCCTGCGGGGCGCGACGCCGGGGTTCGACCCGCGCCGCGCGGCCGTGGCGCGGACCTATCGCTACCGGATCCGGCAGGACGGCGACCGCCGACCGACGGATCGGCATCGGACGCTCGAGATCCCCGACCACCTGGACGTGGCAGCAATGCGCGATGCCGCGGCTGTGATGGTGGGGGAACGCGACTTCGCCGCCCTCGGCAGCGACGCGCGGGGCCAGACGGTTCGCCACCTGGCGGCCATCACGGTCCAGCAGCGCGGGACGCTGATCGAGGTCACGGTCCGGGGAAACGCGTTTCTCCGCCGGATGGTGAGAAGCCTGGTGGCGGTGCTGCTCGCCGTGGGGCGGGGCGAACTGGCCCCGGCCGACGTGGAGCAGGTGCTCGAGGCTCGGCAGCGCGCCCTCAAGGGGCGGGCAGCGCCGGCCCTCGGGCTCACGCTCGAGCGGATCAGCTTTGGAACGACAGGAGACGAGAGACGAACGTGAAGACCTACGCGGTCAAGGCCAGCGAGATCGACCGGGGCTGGTGGCTCATCGACGCCACCGATCAGCCGCTCGGGCGGTTGGCCACGCGCATCGCCACCCTCCTGGCCGGCAAGCACAAGGCCACCTGGTCTCCTCACCTCGACAGCGGCGACCACGTGGTGGTGGTCAACGCGGCCCGCGTGAAGGTGACCGGCAATAAGCTCGCCCAGAAGAAGTACTACCGCCACTCGAACTACCCCGGCGGCCTGCGCGAGGAGTCGCTCGGCGACCTGCTCGCCCGCAGGCCCGAGCGCGTGATCGAGTTCGCGGTCAAGGGCATGCTGCCCCACAACCGGCTCGGCAACGCGATGTTCCGCAAGCTGAAGGTGTACCCCGGAGCCGAGCATCCCCACCGTGCCCAGCAACCGCGCGGGGCAACCGAGCAGCCCGAGGAGGCGTCGTGAGCGTCAACTACCTGTACGGGACCGGGCGTCGCAAGACGTCGGTGGCCCGGGTCCGGCTCCTTCCCGGAGACGGGGAGATGACCGTGAACGGCAAGCCGGCCGACGAGTACTTCGGCGGGGAGGCTCGGGTCGCCCCGATCCGCCTGCCGTTCCGCGTGACCGACACCGAGGGGCGCTACGCGGCCAGCGTGCTGGTGGCCGGGGGCGGGGTCTCCGGGCAGGCCGGCGCCATCCGCCATGGGATCGCGCGCGCCCTGCTGGCTGGACACCCCGACTTCCGCGCCGCCCTCCGCGAGGCCGGCCTGCTCACCCGCGACCCGCGGGCCAAGGAGCGCAAGAAGTACGGCCTGAAGCGGGCCCGCAAGGCGCCGCAGTACACCAAGCGCTGATCACGACCGCTCCCGGACCGATCCGGGGGGGCCGAGAGGGCCTTTGATACCATTGGCTGCCGACCGCACTGGAGCACCTGTCTGACCGTGCCGGAAAGCCTCAGCGAGTTCCTTGACACGTTCCTGCGCGGGACCCCGCTGACCTCGATCATCGACATCGTCGTCGTCGCCATCCTGATCTACTGGCTGTTCGTGCTCATCCGGGGCACCCGCGCAGTCCGGATCCTGATCGGGCTGTCCATCGTGGCCCTGGTCTACCTCGCCGCTCAGGCGTTCGACCTCGTCCTGCTCTCGACCCTGCTCCAGGCTGGGGCCGTGGTCGGCCTGTTCGCGGTCGTCGTCGTTTTTCAGCCGGAGCTTCGACGCGGGCTCGAGCAGATCGGTCGCATGGGCTCCTTGAACCGCCTTTTCGTGTCGTCGGAGGTCTCGGCGGCAGACACCGTGGCCCGCGAGGTGTCCCGCGCCGCGCGCCTGCTGGCCGGTTCGCGACACGGGGCACTGATCGTGATCGAGCGCGAGACCGGGCTCCACGACCTGACCGCGGAATCGGGCGTGCCGATCAACGCCGATCTCCATGCCGAGCTGCTGGCCACGATCTTCTACCACGGCACCGCGCTGCACGACGGGGCCGTGGTCATCTCCGGCAATCGGATCGTCGCCGCCGGCGTCCTGCTCCCGCTCAGCCAGAACGTCCTCGACAGCGAGCGCTATGGAACGCGCCACCGGGCGGCCATCGG
>DATFEC010000007.1:0-2341 GCA_035251655.1 Candidatus Limnocylindria bacterium
CTGGTCGGTATCCCGTCCGGTGTGACCGAAGTCGAGAAACGAGCTGTGCGCGACGCCACCCTGAACGCCCACGCTCGTTGGGCGAGGTTGATCGAGGAACCGATGGCCGCCGCCATCGGCGCCGGCCTGCCGGTCAGCGAGCCGTCCGGCTCGCTCATCGTCGACATCGGCGGTGGGACGACGGAGGTCGCGGTCATTTCCCTTGGTGGGATCGTCGTCAGTCGCTCGATTCGGATCGGAGGCGACGAGATGGACCAGGACATCGTCAACTTCGCCCGTCGCGAGTACAACCTGCTGATGGGGGAGCGGACGGCAGAGGAGATCAAGATCGCAGTCGGCTCGGCCTATGCCGACCTGAACCTGCGGACGGTCACGTTCCGCGGCCGCGACCTGTTGACCGGGCTGCCGCGGTCGGTCGAGGTCAGCAGCGAGCAGATCCGCGAGGCCCTCGAGCCGTCGGTGGCGGCCATCATCCAAGCCATCCGCGACACGATCGAGGAGACGCCGCCCGAGCTGGTGGCCGACATCATGGACCAGGGCATCGTGCTGGCCGGAGGTGGCGCACTGCTGGCCGGCCTCGACCGCCGCGTGGCGGAGGCGACCCAGATGCCGGTCCATGTCGCCGACGACCCGTTGACCTGCGTCGTCCGGGGCACGGGTCGGGTCCTCGAGGAGCTGGACACCCTCGAGCGGGTGCTCATCACCGAGCAGTACACCCGCGCGCCACGCTGAGCCTGGGGCGATGCGGATACCATTCAGCCAGCCACGAGGAGCGGGCTCGAGCCAGCGTCGTCGGAGCCCGGATATCGTGTGGTGGGTCGCGCTGGTTGCCATTTCCGTCGGCCTGGTGGTCATCTCCGGCACGGGCCCGGCCCGCTCGGTCCAGGACGCATCCGCCCGTCTGATCGCCCCGGTCCAGGTTGCGCTGACCAGCGCCGCTGCCGCGGTGGGGGAGCTGGCAGACACGATCGGCGAGATCGGCTCGCTGCGGGCCGAGAACGAGGAGCTCCGCAGCACCCTGGCCGCCGCCCAGCAGCGGATCGCGGCGCTGGAAGAGGCCGCTCGCGACAACGCGCGTCTCCGGCGGCTGCTCGGCCTCCGGACCGAGCTCGGGTGGGATCTGCTGCCCGGCAGGGTGGTCGCGGCGGGCACGGGCGCCCTGACCTGGGAGGTGGCCATCGACGTGGGTCACCAACAGGGGGTGCGGGTCGGCATGCCGATCGTGGGAGCCGCCCCGGGGGGCGGGGCGCTGGCCGGGATCGTGGTGGAGGCCAGCCCGGAGCGGTCCATCGTCCTGCTCACCGTCGATCCCCGGTCACGGGTCGTGGCCCGGGATCTCGAGACCGAGGCGCTCGGCGTGGTCCAGGGGCAGCCTGGCGGCCAGCTGGTGATGACCCAGGTCGCTGTCACTGATGACATCGCGGTGGGTGACGCGATCGTCACCGCGGGGCTCGAGCTCGAGGGAGTGGCCGCGTCACCGTACCCACGCGGCCTGTTGATCGGCACCGTGACCGCGCTCGAGACCGATGCCAACGGGCTGACCCGGACGGCGTTCGTGCGACCGGCCCTCGACCCGCGCTCCGTCGAGTGGCTCATGGTCGTTCGCTCGGTGGGCGCCGACTGAGACCCCGGCCGGCCATGGCCGGCTTCCTCGAGGCCTCACCGAAGGGTGGTGCCCGAACGCACATGGCCCCATCGTCCGGCGCTTGCGAACCAACGCCCTATGGGCCGCCTCGCACCGCCTGCGTAGGGTCATCGGCGAACTCATCTTTCGTTCTCGGAGACCCTGTTGCACGAGCGAGCGCTGCCCAACCCCTGGCGGCTGGCCCTGGTCCTGGGGCTGGCGTTCGCATTGGCCGTCACCACTGTTCTGAGCCCCTCCCCCGTTCGCGGCGGCGCCGAGGGCCAGAAGGTCGTGATCATCGTTGGCCCGGTCGGCGGCGGCTCGATCCAGAGCAACTACCTGAACAGGGGCGAGCAGATCGCCCAGTCCGTGGAGGCGCGCGGAGGGACGGCTGTCCGCGTCTTCTCGCCGAACGCCACCTGGGCCAACGTGTTGGCAGGGGTGAACGGGGCGAACATCATCGTCTACATCGGCCATGGCAGCGGCTATCCGAACCCGTACAGCGCCAGCTTGCAGGCGGCCTGGAACAACGGATGGGGCCTGAACCGGATCGCTGGCGCCGACTCGGCCGATCCAACCGGCCACGGCCACAACCTGTCGACCCAGATGATCTATTGCGGCGAGGCCGCCATCGAGGGCAAGCCAAAGCCGAGCGCGGTCAGCTGGAGCCAATGGTGCGCCGGGGGACCGATCCACCCCGCGCCGGGCTTCGTCATG
>DATFEC010000199.1:0-2523 GCA_035251655.1 Candidatus Limnocylindria bacterium
GTGGTGGACCGATGACAGGACCGGGGAGATGGCGCTGATCGCCACGACGAGGACGACGACGGGGGCGGGCCAGCGGGCGAGCAGCACGCCCGCGGCGATGCCGACCGCGATCCACATCGCCTGGAAGTACTTGTTCATGTCGAACGACACGTAGCTGACCTGGACCACGTTCGGGATCAGGAACAGGATCGCGATCCAGGTCGCCAGGAACGCCCGGGCCGGCGTTCGGACAAGGAGAAGGGCAGCGATGGCGAGCAGGAACGGCAGGCCGAGATTGGTGAGGTAGAAGAACAGGACGGCCGCCGGCCCGTCGCCGATCGGGGCTGATTGCCAGCCAATCACCAGGTTCAGCCATCCGGAGCCGGTGGCCTGGGTCGTGGCTTCCAGGGCGAAGGGGACGGCCAGCAGGTAAGGCGCGGCAAACAGGACCGCCAGCCGGACGGCGGGGCGGGTGAAGAGCCTCCGACCGATCGCGACCCAGGCCAGCACGAGCACCGGCACGATCGGGAAGAAGAAGAAATGGAACGGCGCGAGCAGGGCGCCGGCCAGGCCCGAAAGTGCGACCAGCCGCGGGCGGTCCCGCGACCCGGCCGTGGCGCGGCGTGCGGCCGGGATGCCGGCCACGGCCAGCAGGACGGCGCCCACGAGCAGCGGCAAACCGGCGGTCGTGGCACGGTGGACGAGGAGCCCGGTGGTCATGACCGACGGGATCGAGAAATAGGGCCACTCCGACAGCCACTCGTTGTCGTATGCGTGGGTCAGCAGCAGGTCCCAGAACGTGCCCAGACCGTTGGCCAGGTCGCCGACCAGTCGCATCCAGCCCAGGCCGCCTCCGAGGATCACGAGAAACGCCGCCAGCCATGCAGCGCGGCCGGCCCATCGATCACGGACGAGCGACAGGGCGAGGCCATGGACGACCAGGGCAAGGGCCCCGGCCAGGACCGCCGAGTGCACGATGAAGACCGGGATCGCGAAGAGCCCGGCCGCCCTGGCCAGGATGGCGGCGTGGAAGTCGGCGAACCAGTGGTACACCAAGGGCTCGCCCGCGAAGAACGGCACCTGTGGAGGGAAGTTGCCGGCGTTCACCGACTGGGCGATCGACAGGTGAACGCCGAGGTCGCTCCAGTTCGAGCCGCCCACGTACACGCCGGCGTCCTCGACCCGCCATAGCCCGACGACGAGGACCACGCCGACCCACGCCACCGCCGCCAGGGCCAGCCCGTACGCCCCAGCGCGGCGGCGAATAGCGCGGACGGCGGCCCGCAGGGCGTCGGTGAGGGCCGTTCGGCCAGGGCGCGTCCACCGGGACGCCGCCAGCGGGATCGGCAGCGCGAGGATCGCGCCGGCCACGAACACGGCCTCCCGGCCGTAACCCCCCACCAGGGTGGCCGCCCACCAGACCAGGTGCGCGGACACGGCCACCGACAGGACGACTGCGAGTCCCGCCCGTCCGGTCGACGAGATTCGCGCCCCGTGCCGGGCTCCCCAGGCGACGAGCGCCCAACCGGGGACGACCAGGAACAGCGGCCACACCGTGACCACCGCCAGTGGGGGCCAGACCCACGCCGCGACCAGGCCCAGGCCCACCATCACGGTGCTGAGCGACGCGGCCTTCCAGTTCACGCCGGCGGACCGATGCGGGCCATGGGCGCGACGATACCCGGCTGCTAGCATCGGAGGCGATGACCGATCGGCCTGACCAGGCGCAGTTCGAATCTGCGGTCCGCACCATCCTGGAGGGCATCGGGGAGGACCCCGACCGCCAGGGGCTCGCGGCTACGCCGGCCAGGGTGCGGCGCATGTTCGAGCAGATCACCGACGGCTACCGCGTCGACCCCGACTCGATCCTGGAGGGCGCCCAGTTCGACGTCGACTATGACGAGATGGTCGTCGTCCGTGACATCGAGCTGTACTCGCTGTGCGAGCACCACCTCGTCCCGTTCTTCGGACATGCGCACGTGGGCTACCTGCCTCGGGGCAGGGTCATCGGTCTGTCGAAGATCCCGCGGGTGGTGGACCTGTTCGCGCATCGGCTCCAGGTCCAGGAGCGCATGACCTCGGAGATCGCGGAGTTCCTGATGACCCGGTTGGAGCCGAAGGGCGTGGGCGTGGTGCTCCAGACGACCCACCTGTGCACCGCCATGCGCGGCGTGCGCCGGCCGGGGGCCCAGATGGTGACCTCCGCCATGCTCGGCACGTTCCGACGCGACCCCAAGACACGCTCCGAGTTCCTCGCCTTCATCGGTCGGTCCTTCGAGCCGTAGACCGATGCCCTACGCCCCGCTCCTGACCGACACGGCGATCAGCGCTGCGCTCGGCGAGCGGCCGGCCTGGCACCGCGAGGGGGAGGAGCTGGTCCGGGAAGTGCGCTGTCCGACGTTCATGGACGCGATTCGCCTCGTTGACCAGGTGGCCGAGGCCGCCGAGGCGGCTGATCACCATCCGGACATCGACATCCGCTGGCGGCGGGTGACATTCCGACTCACCACCAAGGCTGCGGGCGGCCTGACGGAACGGGATCTC
>DATFEC010000228.1:0-9628 GCA_035251655.1 Candidatus Limnocylindria bacterium
CGGATCGTGATCATCGAGCGACCGGGCCTCGCCTTCGACGTGGACACGCCGGCGGACCTCGCGGCGTGGGTCGCGCGGGGATTCGCCGCGTGATCCAGCTGCTCCCGGTCGGCGGGATCCCCGAGATCGGACCGGGCGACGACCTGGGGGCGCTCATCGCGGCGGCGCTCAACGCCGCCAGCATTGGTCTGACCGATGACGACGTCGTGGTCGTGACCCAGAAGGTCGTGTCCAAGGCCGAGGGTCGAGTGGTCGATCTCGCGTCGGTCGAGCCGCGAGCGCAGGCGCGCGATTGGGCGAACCGGTGGGCGAAGGACGCGCGCCAGGTGGAGCTTGTCCTGCGCGAGTCAGCCGACGTCGTCC
This sequence comes from Candidatus Limnocylindria bacterium, assembly GCA_035251655.1. Taxonomy (GTDB): domain Bacteria; phylum Chloroflexota; class Limnocylindria; order QHBO01; family QHBO01; genus DASTEQ01. The sequence goes on from DATFEC010000228.1 coordinate 364, forward strand.
GCTGGGCGGACGGTGGTCTGATCATCAGCCGCACACGCCACGGGTTCGTGTGCGCCAACGCGGGCGTGGATGTCTCGAACACGGGGCGTGGAGCCGGGGAGCGGGCGACGCTGCTCCCCGAGGACCCGGACGCGTCCGCGCGGTCCATCCGGGCACGACTGGGGGGCCTGACCGGGGCTCACCCTGCCGTGCTGGTCACCGACTCGTTCGGGCGGCCATGGCGGGACGGGATCACCGATGTGACGATCGGGGCGGCGGGGATCGACGTTCTCGCCGACCTGCGCGGGACGCCTGACGCGGATGGCCGCGTGCTGCATGCCACGGTGGTGGCGATCGCGGACGAGCTCGCATCGGCCGCCGAGCTGGCGGCGGGTAAGGCGTCCGGTCAGCCGGTGGTCGTTGTCCGCGGCTATCGGTATGCCCGCCCATCCCGCGACGATCCCGGCGCCCGGCCCCTTGTCATGGACCGCGCCCGGAACCTGTTTTCCTAGTCGAGGGCACTTAGAGCCCTTCTTCAGGGGGTAGGGCGCAGCCGCGGATGGTTGCCTGGCCCCGTCGTCGCGTTGGCTAGAACGGTCTCCATGCCCGAGCCGTCGGCATTGATGAAGGCGATGCTGCCCACGAAGTCCTCGCCCGTCGAGTTCTGATTGAAGATGATCCGGCCATCTACGGTCCAGCTCGGTTGGCAGGCCCGGCCCTCGCCCGTACCGTAATTCGTGAGATTGGTCCGCTCGGTTCCGTCGGGGCGGATGGTGAACAGATTCGATGTGTCGTCGAGCTGCGGGTGCCTGATCACTCCGTCGCAGAAGACGATGAGGTCCTCGTTCGGGTGCCAGTCCGCCGTTGGCCCGAGGAAGACATCGGTGATCGGGTCCGGCTCGGACCATCCGGTATCGGTCCGTCGAATGACGGCGACCGCGCCACCCAGAAACTCGTCCTCCGAGAAGCTGTCCACCGAGATCACGAAGGCGTTCCCGTCGGGCGACCAGCGCGGGAAGGAGTGGGCATTCCCCGACTCAAGCTCACCCACCACCTCGATGGTCCTGTTCGCGACATCAACGAGGGCCAGGACGGATCGCTTGGGGAACACCTCCGCCGGATTGCCCTCGTATGCGATCGCCGCAATCTGTTGTCCGTCTGGCGACCAGGCCGGGTTGTCCCAGAACAGTCCAGTCAGCTCGGTGGGGTATTCGGTGACCAAGGGCTGCGGATCGGTGCCGAGCGGATCGGTGATCCAGATCTCGAGCGAATTCTCCTCCTGCTGCACGTACGCGATCTGTGCTCCATCCGGCGACCAGTCGGCATGAACCTGGTCGCCCGGCGGGCCGAGAATGACGTGGTTGCCGGTGCCATCGGGCCGGATCAGCGAGAGCCCATCCGTCACGCCCTGGAACACGATCCACTCCTCGCCATCGCCGACGGTCGCCGCTTCTGATGGTGCGCTCGAGTCGCGAGGCTCGCTCGGTGCCGCGTCACTTGGGGTGGGGCTCGCCGATGGGCTCCCACAGGCGGCTCCGGCCAGGAGCAGGACGCCCAGGACGATTCGCCTGGGGTGCGGCATCGCGCGAAGTCTAGCGACCCGGTTGGAGGAAGAGAGAGACGATCTCGCCGCCCTCGACGCGGAAGTTGGCCTCCACGTGGAGCGGGTCGATCCCGGGGCGGATGACGGTCACGTCGGCGATCAGCGACGCGCCCATGTTGCGGCTGTCGTTCACGTACATCCGGAACCCGTCGCCGGCCCGGATGAACCAGCCGCCCACCCGGTCGCGACCGCGCAGGTTGGTGCGCTCGTCCGAGCCGGGGGTCGAGATGCCCATGATCGCGTGCTCGGCGAACAGGTCCACGGCGCGCTCGCGCTGATCGTCGTTGATCAGCTCGAGGAACAGGTCAATCGTCTCGGTGGCGCCCATGGCCCGGGCAGGATACCGTGAGGCGGATGGAGCCGCTCCGCATCGGCCTGGTCGGCTGGGGGACGGTGGGCTCTGCCCTTGGACAGCTCGTCGAGCGTGGGCCGCTCCCGGTTCGCCTCGCCTGGGTGGCGGTCCGCGAGCCGCGCCGCGAGCGAGGCGTGCCGCTCCCCGAAGGCGTTCCCGTGGCCGGCGAGCCGGGACCGCTGGACGAGATCGACGCCCTGGTCGAGCTGGCCGGCAGCGTCACCGAGCCCCGTCGCTGGGCGACCGAAACCCTTGCCCGCGGCCTTGCCTACGTCACGGCCAACAAGGCACTGCTCGCCGAGCACGGCGCGGAGCTGGCGGAGCTCGCCACGCTGCATGACGGCGCGCTCCTGGCGTCGGCCTCGGTCGGCGGCGGAACGCCGATGCTCGAGGTCGCCGAGCACCTGGCCGCATCCGGGCGCGTGGCACGGATGCGGGGGCTCCTGAATGCGACGACCACCTTCATCCTCTCGGCCATGGCCGAGGGCCGTTCGTACCGCGACGCCCTGGCCGAGGCGCAGGCCGCCGGCTACGCTGAGGCCGACCCCTCGTTCGACGTCGAGGGCCGGGACGCCGCCCAGAAGCTCGCCATTCTGGCTTGGGCGGCCTGGGGACGGTGGCGCCCCGAGAGCGACGTGGCGCGACAGGGGATCGTGGACGTCGTGGTTCCTGCCGGAGTGGCTGTACGCCTCGTCGCGGAGGCCACTGCGGATCGGCTGACCGTTGGACCGATCAGTCTCGACCCGGAGGACATCCTGGCGGGCGCCGCGGGCGTGGAATGCGTGCTCGAGATCGAGAGCGAGGGGGCGGGATCGGTCGTCGTCCGCGGGCCCGGGGCCGGCGGTACGGCCACGGCCGGGGCGGTGTACGCGGATCTCGCGCGGCTGGCGCGCGGGGAGCGCCCGGTCATCGGTCAGCCGCCGGTGGCGAGGCCGATCCATGCCTGAGTGGCCAGTCGTCGGGGTCGCCGGCGCCCGCGGGATGGTGGGAGGCGTGTTCCTCTCGATCCTGGCCGATGCCGGCCTGCCGCCCGACCGCCTGCGCGCGTTCGGGACCGATGCCGGGGCGATGGGCTACGACGGCAGCGAGATCCCCATCCGGGTGCTGGACACCAGTGCGGCGGACGAGCTCGACGTCCTGTTCCTGGCGACCGACGGCGAGGTCTCGCGGTCACTGGTGGAGGGCCCCGCCCGATCCGTCCCGTTGATCGTCGACAACTCCAGTGCGTACCGCCTCGACCCGCAGGTCCCGCTGGTCGTGCCCGAGGCGAATGCGGCGGCGCTCGTCGGATTCGGTGGCCGGCTGGTGGCCAACCCGAACTGCACGACCGCGGCGGCGGTCGTCGCCCTGGCGCCGATTCGAGACCTCGCCGGGCTGGAATCGGTTGACCTTGCCTCGTACCAGGCGGTGAGCGGGGCCGGCCGGGCGGGCGTGGACGCGTTCGCCGCCGAGCGGGCCACGGACGGCCGCGCGGAAGGCGGGCGGGATCGGGCGACGGATTCGCCGTTCCACGGCCGAATTGCGGATTCGGTGGTGCCCCAGATCGATCGGCTGTTCGACGACGGGTGGAGCGGGGAGGAACGAAAGGTCCAGGCCGAGCTGCGGAAGATTCTGGTGTTGCCGGATCTCGACGTGGCTGCCACCACCGTCCGCGTCCCGGTCCACACCGGCCATTCGGTGGCGCTCCACGTCCGGACGGTCCGCCCGACGACCGTCGCTGCACTGGAGGAGGCGCTGCGCCACGCGCCGGGCGTGGAGTACCGGGCCGCGGACGGCTCGGAGCGTCATCCGATGCCGCTCGACGTGGAGGGGCGTGACCCGGTCCTCGTCGGGAGGCTCCGCGCGATCCCGGGACGAGAGCGGGGATTTGCCCTGTTCGCCGCGAGTGACAACCTGCGCAAGGGGGCGGCCCTCAACGCCATCCAGGTCGCGGCTGCGTTCGACCCGGCCCGTTTCGGCTGCCTTCTGCCGCCACCCCGATGACCAGGCGTCAGTGGCTGGTCATCGCGCTGGGCGCGGTGGCTGTCGTCGCCGGCGGAGTCGTGATCGGCTTCGCGATCGGCTCGCGCCCGCCGCCGTCGGAGAGCCCATCCCCATCTGGGTCGGTCGGCATCGAGTGCACGGTGAGCGCCACCCCGGATACGATCCTGGTCGACCCGGATACCGGCGACTCCGACGATGTCGTGTTCGTTGCGGGCACCGGCTTTCCGGGCGAGTCCGCCGTCTCGATCTACCTGCCCGAGACCGTCGTCGACGTGGTCACGACCGCAGCCGGGGGGTTCACCGTTGAGATCGCCGCCGCCGCCGGGGTGACCCACCCCGAGCCGCCCGACATCGAGGCGGGGCTCGCGGTCTGGAACATCACCGGCTGGGACGCGCCTGAGGCGCCGGGCGACTTCGGGAGCGTGCCGCCGCGCGCCTGCCAGGCACAGGTCTCGGTGACCCTGGAGCTCACCCACGAGCCGAGCCCCACGCCGCCGAGCGACCTGTCGGCCGGCGGCTACGCGGAGATCCTGGCCGATGGGGTGCGGGTCCGGGTCGAGCCGTCCCTGGACTCCACCGTCGTCGGCGCCCTGTTCACCGGTGACGTGGTGAGAATCCTGGCCCCGGCCCAGGTCGTGGAGGGCCTGACCTGGTACCGGGTGGAATCGGTCCTCATCCAGAGCGCGCAGCAGGTCCGCGGCTACATCGCCGCCGGAGCCGATGGCGAGGTCTACCTGCGGCCGACCGTCGAACCGCCGCCGACCCCGACCCCGGGGCCGTCCCCCTCGCCCTCCCCGAGCTAGGGCTGGGAGACCGGATCGCGCGGGTACTCCACCAGGTCCCACATGTGATCGTGGTCGGGGGAGAGGTAGGTCACGTCCGGCAACAGCTCGAGGTCGGCCGCGAAGTACGCGTTGAACAGGATCCGGAACGCGTTGACCGGGCTGATGCGGTCGTAGAAGCCCTCGGCCTCGGCATCGACGCCCGGCAGGCGGTACGCGGTGAGCACATTGAACTTCCAGAGGATCTCGTCGTCGGTGGCCTCCAGCCACGGGAAGTCCGCGCCCTGCTCCCGGAAGCGTGGCGGGAAGGGGCCCTCGTCGGTCTGGAGGATGATGATCGGATCCGGCTCGCCAGGCTCCACGTCGATGATCTCGTCGATCACCTCCAGCGCCCGCCGGTTCGTGTACTCCAGCTGGGCGAGGTAGCCCTCGTTGTCGTCCCGCGCGGCGCGCTGCTCGGCGGTCGGCATCGATCCGTCGGGGTTGAACGCGTACGGCGGATGGGGAATCGTCAGGTGGGCCAAGGTGAACGTCGGTCCATCGTGGTGGGTGGCCACCTCAATGGCCTCAAAGCCGAGCAGGACGTGGCGCCGCTGGAGCTCCGCGCCGTGGACCTCTTCCACCGGCTCACCGGCGGGCTCCGGACCGAGGACGCTCAGCAGCGTCGTGTCGAACAGGACGGTGCTGAACTCGGTTTCCTGGGTGTATCGGTAGATGACGTCCGCGTCGACGTTGTAGGCGGTCGGCTCCCACCAGTTCGCGATGTGGACGTACTCGTAGCCGAGCTGCTTGAAGGTGGCAGGCACCGCCATCCGATTCTGGAATGCCTGGTGGACCGCGCCGAATGAGTCGGGATCCGAGTCGTTGTACAGCTCCGGATCGAGGTACTCCATGATCAGGGTGCTGAACATCGACAGCGCGGTCTTGAAGTAGTTCGCCCACGAATCGTGGGCGACCGCGAAGCCCCGCTCCTCCAGGGCCTCGAGGAACGGGGTGTTGTCGTAATCGTAGAAGCGGTCGAGGGTGGTCTCGCCCGCGTATCGGTCGAAGACGATGTAGTAGACGTCCGGCCGTCCAGCCGCCCCGACCTCGACGGCGGGGACCTCTCCGGTGGAGGCGCCGAAGAGCCGGGTGGCCGCCACGTAGCCCCCGATGGTCACCACGTTGTAGAGGACCAGGGCCCAGACCGCGATGTTCAGGACCAGCGTGACCCGTGGCACCCACGGGCCGCCGCGCCACGCCAGCTGTGCCAGCCCGAGGCCCCACACGAGCCAGATGGCCGCCAGCAGCCAGCGCTGGTCGAGAACATCGGAGACCAGGTTCCAGACGTGCCCGAACGAGAACACCACGACCAGCACGACGCTGGCCACGAGCCCCGCCCGCGCCCAGTCGCGGCGGAGGGCGTAGAACAGGAGCAGCAGGCCGGCCGCAGCCGCCATGCAGACGAACAGTGGCATCCACATGGGCTGGAGGGTGACCTGGTCGGCGAGGTTCCCGGCGAACAGGAAGAGGACGGGATAGGCGCCCAGCAGGACGGTATGCCATGGCCAGTACCACCAGCGCCTTGCGCCGGCATTCGGTTGCCGGGTTAACATCGGGGCAACAGTACTCGTAGCAGGGAACCGCAACCCTTGACGCCACCCATCGCATACATCGACCCAGGATCAGCCAGCCTGCTGCTGCAGGCGCTGCTCGCCGCGCTGCTGTCGATCCCCTTCATCTTCCGTCGCACAATCGGCGGATTCTGGCATCGACTGCGCGGAAACGCACAGACAGACGATCCGGCTACCTCGGAGGTCCCCTCCTCCGACGGCCCGAATTCCTCCAAGTCCTGATGACCGATGGCGCCTCCGGGCGCCCGGGTTGACCCAGGGTTGACGGCCCCGGCGCATCCCGCGGGAGTGGTCGATCCCGCTTCCTTCAGGGACCCGGCCGGCTACGTCTTCCGCCGCGAGGGCGTCATATATCGAGCCATCCAGCCGACCGGCGCCGAAGACTGGGCTGCCTTCGTCGATGGCGGGCTGGCGGCCGATCTCATCGAGCGCGGCCTGATGATCGAGCACGAGCCGGCGCCGGTCGAGCTCGCGCCGAGGCCAGGAGCCGCCGCCGTCATCCGCCCCCGCGAGCTGATCCTGATCTCCTACCCGTACGAGTGGGCCTTCTCCCAGCTTCGGGAAGCCGCGCTCCTGACCCTCGAGGTCCAGAGCCGCGCACTGAACGCGGGGATGTGGCTCCGCGACGCGTCGGCATACAACGTCCAGTTCGACCGCGGCCGGCCGATCCTCATCGACAGCCTCTCGTTCGAGGCGGCCGACCTGAAAGCCCCTTGGCCCGCGTATCGCCAGTTCTGCAAGCACTTCCTGGCTCCGTTGGCGCTCATGGCCCACCGGGACGTGCGCTGCGGGCTGATGCTGCGCGACTTCATCGACGGCTTGCCCCTCGACCTCGCCGCCGGGCTGCTGCCGGGGCGCACCCGCCTCGGTGGCCTGCTGCCCCACCTCCACCTCCATGCGGCCGCCGACCGGCGGACCCAGCAGGCGCAGATTTCCGGGGCGGCGGACGTGGACCAACAGGCCAAGCCGGCTCGGGCCCGACCGATGAACAAGACCCGCCACGAGGCCCTCCTCGACAGCCTGCGGCGGGCGGTCGAAGGGCTCCGTCTCGAGCTGGGAAGCCACTGGCTCAGCTATGGCCACCAGACGAGCTACAGCCCAGCGGGGATGGCCTCCAAGCGAGAGATCGTCGAGCGAATGCTGAACGCCGCCGGCGGGACGGTGATCTGGGACCTGGGGGCCAACGTGGGGACCTACTCGGACCTCGCCGCTGGCCCGGGACGGCAAGTCATTGCCTTCGACCAGGACGCGGCGGTCGTCGAGCTGCTGTGGCGGAACCTGTCGCCAGAGCAGCGGGCGGGGATCCTGCCCCTCGTCATGGACCTCGCGAACCCAAGTCCGGCCCTCGGCTGGGCACACGCCGAGCGGCTGTCGCTCCTCCAGCGCGGGCCGGCCGACGTGGTCATGGCTCTCGCCCTGGTCCACCACCTCGCCATCGGCAACAACGTGCCGCTGCCCCGCATCGCCGAGCTGCTGGCCGACGCGGGCCGCCGGGTCGTGGTCGAATTCGTGCCGAAGGAGGACCCCATGACCCAGCAGCTGCTTGCGGCCCGGCGGGACATCTTCCCCGACTACACCATCGACGGATTCCGGACCGCGCTGGCCGAGCACTTCACCGTCCGAGACGAGGCTCCCGTGGCTGACAGCCTCCGTACCCTCTTCCTCCTCGAGCGCCGCCCGCCCGCCTGAGCCCCGGGGCGGTCCATAGCGCGGAGCGCGTCCAGCCGGTTAGCCGGCGGCGGCCTCCGCCTCGCGCAGGACCCGCCGGATGTTGCCGTTGGCCAGCTTCGCCACGTTCTCCTCGCTCCACCCGCGGCGCAGGAGCTCCGCCACCAGGTTTGGGTAGCAGCTGACGTCCTCGAGGTCGACGGGCCAGAACGTGTTGCCGTCGTAGTCGCCGCCGATCCCGACGTGGTCGGGCCCGGCCAGGGCGGCCACGTGCTCGACATGGTCGGCGACCGCCTCGAGCGGCGGGCTGGGGACGACGAGGGAGTCGATGAGCTCGCGAGCAAGTGCCTCCCGTACGGCCACGTCCTTGATGCCCGCCGCTCGGCGGTTGAACTCGATCATGGCCGGCATGAGCACCGCGGCGGCCTCCGGCCCGATGAAGCCGGCGACGAAGGTGACCATCACCACCCCGCCGTTGGCTGGCAGGCGGCGGAGGATTTGGTCGGGGACGTTCCGCGGCACGTCGCACAGGGCCTGCGCCGAGGAGTGGCTGAAGATCACCGGGGCGCGGCTCGCGTCCAGCGCGTCGGACATGGTGGCCACTGACACGTGGGACAGGTCGACCAGCATCCCCAGCCGGTTCATCTCCGCCACGACCTGGCGCCCGAAGGGGGAGAGGCCGCCGTGCGTCGGGTCGCCGGTCGCGGAGTCCCCGATGTCGTTCGACGTGTTGTGGGTGAGGGTCAGGTAACGCGCCCCCAACTCCCAGAAGGCCCGGAGCGCACCGAGCGAGCCCTCCAGGACATGCCCGCCCTCCATGCCCAGGAGGGACGCGATCCGGCCGGCGGCGAGAGCCCGGTCGACGTCCGCAGCGCCGAGGCACAGCTCCAGCGCCTCCGGATAGCGGGCGATCATCCGCCGGGCAAGGTCGAGCTGCTCGAGCTGGAGGACGGCTCGCCCGGCACCGCCCTCGCCGGGCACGTAGACGCTCCAGAACTGCCCGCCGACGCCGCCGGCCCGGAGGCGCGGCAGATCGGTGTCGCCCGGCTCGGGGGCGCGGGACCGCAGGTCGTAGGCGTCGAGGTCACCCGGGGCAGCCGGGTGCTTGCGGATCTCCCACGGCAGGTCGTTGTGGCCGTCAATAATCGGGTGGCGGGCGAGAAGCTCGCGCGCGGCCGGCAGGTGCGGGCTCCACTCCGACTCGTCGGCCATGCGTCGAGCATAGCCCGGCTACCATGGGGCCTCCCTGCCCACACGCGAGGTTGCGATGGACTTCCGCGCCCTG
>DATFEC010000318.1:0-3282 GCA_035251655.1 Candidatus Limnocylindria bacterium
GAGCCGATGCTATACTCGCGGGCGGTCCGGCCCGGGTGAACCGAGCCGGCCGATCCATCTCACAGGACTCCCGATTCGCAGGTCCCGGTGCCTGGTCCGCCAGGTGGACCGATGCGGAGCTGACGGAGACCGAGGAACACAACCGGAGGAACCATGGCTGCAAACATGCGGCAGCTGCTCGAGGCGGGCGTCCACTTCGGACACCAGACCCGCCGCTGGAATCCCAAGATGCGCGAGTACATCTTCGCCGAGCGCAACGGGATCCACATCATCGACCTGGCCCAGACCGTCTCCCGTCTCGAGGAGGCCCTCGAGTTCGTGCGCGAGACGACCCGTCGCAGCGAATCGATCCTGTTCGTCGGGACGAAGAAGCAGGCGCAGGAGTCCGTCCGCGACGAGGCGACCCGCGCTGGCCAGCACTACGTCGACACCCGCTGGCTCGGCGGGCTGCTGACCAACTTCATGACCATCAAGCGCCGCATCCAGCGCCTCGAAGCGCTCGAAGCGCGCCGCGAGGCCGGAGAGTTCGAGCGGCTCACGAAGAAGGAAGCCGGCAAGCTCACCGAGGAGATCGAGAAGTTGAACGCGGCGATGGGCGGCATCCGGCGCATGCGTCGCCTGCCCGGCGCCGTGTTCGTGGTCGACCCCCACCGCGAGGCGATCGCCGTGAAGGAGGCTCGGAGGCTCGAGATCCCGGTCATCGCCATCACCGACACGAACTGCGACCCGGACCTTATCGACTGGGTCATCCCTGCCAACGACGATGCCATCCGCTCAGTGCGCCTCCTGTGCGCCCAGGTCGCGGACGCGTGCCTCGAGGGCCTGGCCGAGCGGAAGGCCCGGATCGACGAGGAGATGGAGACGGTCGAGGCCTTGCCGCCGGTTGACGAGGCCGCGCTCGGCCCGGACGCCGACTACAGCGCAGCGCTGGCCTCCGGCGAGGCGCTCGTGTTCGAGCCGGAGCCGGAAGAGGACGAGGAGACCGAACGTCGGGCCCGCGCCCGCCGGGCGGCCAGCCTCGAGTTCGACGAGGGGCTCGAGAGCGAGCTGGACGAGGCAGCGGCCACCGCTGACTCGACGGACGCGACCGATGGCACCGATGTGGCCGCCGCGGCGGAGGTGTCACCCGCCCCCGAAACGCCCACAGAAGCCCCCGGCGAGGCAGACGTGCCCGAGCCGGTCGAGGAGACCGCCTGACATGGGCACGACTCCGATGATCAGCCCGGCCGAGATCAAGGCCCTCCGCGACCGAACCGGGGCCGGGGTGATGGACTGCAAGCGCGCGCTCGAGGCCTCGGGCGGAGATGTCGAGGCCGCCGTCGCTTACCTGCGCGAGCAGGGCCTCGCGACGGCACGAGACAAGGCGAGTCGCGAGGCGCGCGAGGGCGTGATCGCCTCGTACATCCATCACGGATCGCGCCTGGGCGTCCTCCTCGAGCTGAACTGCGAGACGGATTTCGTGGCGCGCACCGACGACTTCCAGCAGCTCGCACGCGAGCTGGCGATGCAGGTCGCCGGGCTGGCGCCGCAATGGGTGGCCCGCGAGGACGTGCCCGCCGAAACGGTGGCTGCGCAGCGCGCGAAGTTCGCCGAGGAGGCGGCGGCCAGCGGCAAGCCGGCGGACCGCGTCGAGGACATCGTCCAGGGCAAGCTCGACAAGTGGTTCGAATCGGTCTGCCTGCTCGAGCTGCCCTACCGCGACACGGACCGGCGCATTGGCGAGCTCATCACCGACAAGATCGCCACGATGGGGGAGAACATCCGGGTCGCCCGTTTCGCCCGGATGGCAGTCGGGGAGAGCACCGTCGACGAGGAGGAGGCGTCGACGGCAGAGTGAGCGAGCAGGGCGCGGCCGGCGCGGACGGGCCCCGACGGGCGCTGCTCAAGCTGTCGGGGGAGGCGCTCCTGGGCGCCCGCCCGTACGGCATCGATCCGGAGGTCGCCCGCCGCATCGCTGGCGAGGCGGCCGAGGCCCACGCCGAGGGGATCGAGGTGGCGATCGTCGTCGGCGGCGGGAACATCTTCCGCGGCCTGGCCGCGGCGTCGACCGGGATGGACCGCTCCACCGCGGACTACATGGGCATGCTGGCCACGGTCATGAACGGCCTCGCGCTGTCCGACGCCCTGGAGCAGGCCGGTGCGCCGACACGGGTCATGAGCGCGATCGCGATGAACGAGATCTGCGAGCCGTACATCCGTCGTCGGGCCATCCGCCACCTCGAGAAGCGACGAGTCGTGATCATGGTCGCCGGCACCGGCAACCCGTACTTCACGACCGATACGGCCGCCACGCTGCGCGCGGTCGAGATCAACGCCGAGGTCATCCTCAAGGCCACCCGGGTGGACGGGGTGTATGACGCCGATCCCGAGCAGGAGCCGGATGCGCGCCGGTTCGCGCGGATCGGCTACACCGAGCTCCTCGCCAATCGGCTCCAGGCCCTCGACGCCACGGCCGTAAGCCTGGCCATGGACAACCGGATGCCGATCGTCGTGTTCGACATGACCGTGGATGGCAACATTCTCCGTGCCCTGCGGGGCGAGGCCATCGGAACCCTCATCAGCGACGAGGTGCGGGCATGAGCCACGAGGCGTTGCAAGCGGTCGAGCCGAAGATGCAGCGTGCGGTCGAAGCCATGGAGCGCGACTTCGCAGCGATCCGGACCGGTCGGGCCTCGACCGCCATCGTGGAGCGGATCACGGTCGACTACTACGGCACCTCCACGCCACTGAACGGGCTGGCCGGCATCTCGACCCCTGACCCCCATCTCATCGTCATCCAGCCCTGGGACCGTGGCGCCCTTCCCGCGATCGAGAAGGCCATCACCAAGAGCGACATCGGCCTCGTTCCGAACGTCGACGGCAGCGTCGTGCGCCTCCACGTCCCACCCCTGTCCGAGGAACGGCGCCACGAGCTGGTCAAGCAGGTCCGGCGACGGCTGGAGGACGCGCGCGTCGAGATCCGGAACTTGCGTCGCGAAGCGGCGGACGCCCTCAAGCACGCCCTGCGCGACGGCAGCCTGGGACAGGATGAGGAGCACCGCGAGCTCGAGGCCCTCCAGCGCCTGACCGATTCGTTCATCGAGACGGCGGAGGCGCGCGGCGAGCGCAAAGAAGCGGAGATCATGGAGGTCTGACCGACCTGTCCACAACCGAGGGCCCGCGCCACGTCGCGATCATCATGGACGGCAACCGCCGCTGGGCGGCGGCGCGAGGTCTGCCCGGGATCGCCGGCCACGTCCAGGGGGTCGACGCCATCGTTCCGATCGTCCGCCACGCCCCCGA
>DATFEC010000132.1:0-2508 GCA_035251655.1 Candidatus Limnocylindria bacterium
ATCCTCAAGGTCGGCGACTTCCTGCACGGGACCGATTTCTACCGGCCCCAGCACGCGGACATCTACGAGGCCATGCTGGCCCTCCACACCCAGCGCGAGCCGATCGACCTCGTCACCCTGGGCGACGAGCTGACCCGCCACGACAAGCTGGAGGGCGTCGGCGGGCCGGGGTACCTGGCCACCCTGATGAACGCGGTCCCCACCGCGGTCCACGTCGAGCATTACGGGCGGATCGTCGAGCAGAAAGCCGTCCTGCGGAACCTGATCGCTGCCGCCGGGCGGATCGCCGCCGTCGGGTACGAGGAGGCCAACGACACGGCGGCGGCCATCGACCGGGCCGAGTCCATCCTGTTCGAGATCAGCCAGCGGCGGACCGTCGCCGGTTTCGAGACCCTGGCCACCCTCCTCGGTCAGGCCTACGACCGGCTGGAGTACCTCCACGAGCACCGGGGCCAGATCCTCGGCATCCCGACCGGGCTGGCCGGGCTGGACACGCTGCTCGGCGGATTCCAGCCTTCGGACCTCGTCATCCTCGCCGCCCGCCCGAGCGTGGGCAAGACGAGCCTGGCCCTGAACGTCGCGCTGCATGCGGCGGTCCACGAGCAGAAGCGGGTCGCGATCTTCTCGCTCGAGATGAGTCGCGAGCAGCTCGCGTTGCGCCTCCTGTCCTCGGAGACCGGCATCAACCCGCGCCCTCTGCAGACCGGGTTCATGGAGGAGACAGACTGGTCGAAGATCGCGAAGGTCATGAACGACATGGCCAGCGCGCGCATGTGGATCGACGACTCGCCAACGCTGTCCGTGCTGGAGCTGCGAACCAAGGCCCGCCGGCTCGAGGTCGAGCAGCAGGGGATCGACCTGGTGATCGTCGACTACCTCCAGCTCATGCAGGCATCGACTCCCACCCGCGAGCCGAACCGGGTCCAGGAGGTGAGCGAGATCAGCCGCGGGCTGAAGAACCTCGCCCGCGAGCTGAAAGTCCCGGTCCTTGCCCTGTCGCAGCTGTCGCGCAACGTGGAGCAGCGGGGAAGCGCCGAGCCACGGCTATCGGACCTGCGCGAGTCGGGCTCGCTGGAGCAGGACGCCGACGTCGTGATCTTCCTCTACCGCGCGGAGGGGGAGCCCAACCCCGACGCGGACCTCGAGCTGGTGAAAGCCAAGATCGCGAAGCACCGCAACGGCCCCATCGGCGAGGTCCCGCTCCAGTTCCGGCGGACACAGACCCGCTTCTACTCCGTCGCTGCCCGGGAAGAGGTCGAAGTCACCCCGTATTAAGGGGGTTCCCCGCGCTCCCCTCGCGTGTCATCATCGGCCGCTGGTACGTCCCGAACGCTGAGGAGAGGGCCTGTGTTCACTGACAAAACCATCGCGTGCCGCGACTGCGGGATGGACTTTGTCTTCTCTGCCGGCGAGCAGCAGTTCTACCAGGAGAAGGGGCTGGCCCACGAGCCACAGCGGTGTCCAAGCTGCCGGGCGGTGGCCAAGCAGAATCGGGCCCTGGGCATCGGGACCGGCGGAGGCGTCCGAGAGATGCATGCCGCGGTCTGCGCCGAGTGCGGCGGGCAGGCCCTCGTGCCATTCCTGCCGCGCAACGACCGTCCGGTCTACTGCAGCACCTGCTTCGACAAGGTCCGCGCTCGCACCCCCTGATCCGGGAGCAGTCGGGACCGATGACCGCCGCCTGACCAGACGGCGGTCGACCTATACTTCCAGCCCGCCCGGAGACCTCCCCGTGGACCTCGCCACCCGAAGCCGGACCGACACCGAGGTCGCCAGCCGCCTGCGACGGGCCTATGGCTTCGAGGAGGTTTCCCTCGTGCCCGGAGCGGTCACCATCGACCCGGCCGAGGTCGACACCTCGGTCGAGATCGGCGAGCTCCGGCTCGAGATCCCGTTCCTGGCCGCGGCGATGGACGCGGTGAGCGATGCGGAGATGGCCGTGCGCCTCCACCGCCATGGCGGGCTGGCGGTCGTGAACCTCGAGGGCCTCTACACCCGCTTTGCCGATGCCGGACCGATCATCGAACGCGTCGTCGCCGCTCCGGACGGCCTGGCCGCCGGCCGGCTCCTGGCCGAGGCCTACGACGAGCCGATCCGGCCGGAGCTCATCAGCGGGCTCATCACCCGGATCAAGGCCGCAGGGGCTGCCGCCGCCGTCGCGACCACCCCCGCCTCTGCCTGGGACCACGCCGAGCTGGCGGCCGCGTCCGGGGCCGACGTGTTCCTCGTCCAGTCCCAGGTCTCGAGCGCCCAGCATATTTCGACATCGGGTCGCGTGCTCTCCCTGGCCGACCTCACCGGTGCGCTCCACATGCCGGTCCTCGTTGGCAACACGGTCAGCGGCGAGGCCGCCGGCCAGCTCATGGTCCAGGGTGCGGCCGGGATCCTGGTCGGGATCGGGCCTGGCGCGGCCTGCACCACGCGCGAGGTGCTCGGGATCGGCGTGCCCCAGGTGTCGGCCACCCTGGAGGTGGCGGCGGCCCGCGACCGGTACCTCGCCGAGACCGG
>DATFEC010000277.1:0-2941 GCA_035251655.1 Candidatus Limnocylindria bacterium
CCCGAAGAGGGACCATTTCGCCGCCCAGTCGACGTTGAATGGAAGCTTGGCGGCACCGCCGAACGGCGACACCCGACCGGACGTCCCGCAGCCGGTGGCCCAGGTCACGAGGTCCGGTCGGCACTCGAACGCCACCGTCTCTCCGTCCCAATCGGTGGCGATCGTGGTCCCGACCCGACCGCAGGTCGAGCAGATCACCGACAGCGGCAGCCAGCCCGCCTCCTTGTCAACGCGGCTCACCTCGCGATAGATCGTCCGGATCGTCTCGCCCCCGTCCAGGGCGGCGCGGATGTACCGGTCCATGTCACCGGCGGCATAGACCTCGCTCATCCAATAGATCTCCGGGTGGATGCCGAGTCGCTCGAAGGTGCCGAGGAACAGCTCACCGACGAAGTGGCGAGCGTAGCTCGGGGCGTCCGATCCGGGCGGTGCCGGGACGTGGGCCAGCGGCACGCCCATGTATCGGTCCACCGCGTCGGGGGTCAGGAGGGCCTGGGAGTCCATCGGGTCGAGGTCGTCGACGCCGTAGCGGAACGTTGCCTCGTGGCCGGCGCGGCGGAGCGCGCGATGGATCTCGTCGTGGATGACCGGGCCGCGCAGGCTCCCGACGTGAACGGTGCCCGACGGGGTCTTCGAGTCGTTGATGACGTGGGTCGCGCCCGACCCTGACGCCTCGACCAGCGCAGCCGCTCTGGCCGCGATCTCGTCGGCCCAGAACACGGCGGCGTGCGTTATTTGATGCTGACCAGCGTGTAGGTCACCGGACCGGCCGGGGCGTTGACGGTGACCTCCTCCCCCTTCTTGTGGCCCATCAGTGCCGATCCGACCGGGGACTCGTTGCTGATCCGGCCTTCGCGCGGCGCGGCCTCGGCCGAGCCCACGATCGTGAACGTCTCCTTGCCGTCCGGTCCGGCGATGACGACCGTCGAACCGATCCGGACCTTGTCCCCCCCATTCGGATGCTCGATGACCTCCGCGTTCTTCAGCTGCGCCTCGATGGTCGCGATCCGCCCTTCCAGGAACGACTGCTCCTGCTTGGCGTCCTCGTACTCGGCGTTCTCGGTGATGTCACCGTCCAGCTTGGCGTCATGGATGCGCTGCGCGACCCGCGGCCGCTCCTCGGTGATGAGGTGCCGCAGCTCGGCGTTCAGGCGCTCTACGCCCTCGGGGGTCAGGTACACGGGCTTGTTGTTCATGGACTCTCGTTGCGTCCCCGATAACAAAAAAGCCCCAGCTCCCGCGGCCCGGGATGCTGGCTCTGGTGCTGGCGTCGGCGGATTGTAGGCTCGGGCTGGGTCACTGTCAAAAACAGACTGGGCCTCGGCGGAGTGGGTCAGCGGCCGACGGCAAGGAGGACGACCACCAGCGCGGCAAGCAGGACGCGCTCGAGCGAGAAGATGGCCATCGAGCGAGTGCGGAGCCAGCGGAGCAGGAAGCCGATGGCGAGCGCCCCGGAGATGGCCGCGGCCGTAAAACCGGCGGCGATGGCCACCCACTCGGTCGACGTATGGCTGGCGGTGAGGAGATGCCGCGAGCCGTAGACCCCGGCCCCGAGGGTGATCGGCGTGGCGAGCAGGAAGCTGAAGCGAGCCGCCGTCTCGCGGGTCAGCCCGAACGCCAGTCCGGTCGACATCGTCGCCCCGGAGCGACTGATCCCCGGCAGCAGCGCGGCGGCCTGCGACAGGCCAATGGTCAGCGCCCGCCCGGCCCCGACGTGGTCGAGGTCCCGCTGCCGCTTCCCGTACCGGTCCGCGACGAAGAGGACCGCGGCGCCGATCACGAGAAAGCCGCAGATCGCCAGTCGAGACAGGTCATCGTCGCCGTGGAACGCCGCCTCGATCGCATCCTCGAGGGCGAAGCCGATCAACGCCGCCGGGATCGATGCCAGGACGAGGAGCCAGCCCAGCCGCCGCTCCCGTTCCTCTCCGATTCGGCGCTCCACGATGGAGCGCCACATGGCGCCGAGCATCCGCAGCCAGTCACGGCCGACGTGGTACAGGAGGGCGAGGAGCGTCCCGAGGTGCAGGAAGACGTTGAACGAGAGGCTGCCGATCAGCCCGTCCTGCTCCCAGCCGAGGATCCACGGAGTGAGCTCCAGGTGCGCGGATGAGCTGACCGGGATGAACTCGGTCAGCCCCTGGATCAGACCGATGATGATGGCCTGGAAGATCAGGTCCACCGGACCGCTCCCCGACTACCGGATGAACAGGGGCGCGAGGACGAGGGTGATGGTGGCCAGCAGCTTGACCAGGACATGGAGTGACGGTCCTGCCGTGTCCTTGAACGGGTCGCCGACCGTGTCGCCGACGACCGCCGCGGCATGCGCGGGTGT
Source organism: Candidatus Limnocylindria bacterium (assembly GCA_035251655.1). Classification (GTDB taxonomy): domain Bacteria; phylum Chloroflexota; class Limnocylindria; order QHBO01; family QHBO01; genus DASTEQ01. The sequence goes on from DATFEC010000277.1 coordinate 2,333, forward strand.
CTTCTTCCCGATCACGTTGCCATCGTCATCGAGCAGGTGGCCGGACTCGATGTACTTCTTGGCGTTGTCCCAGGCCCCTCCGCCGTTGTTCAGGACGGTGGCCAGCAGGACGCCGGCGATGGTCCCGACCATGAGGAATCCGGCGATGGCCTCGTGGCCGAGCAGGAGCCCCACTAGGATCGGCGTGGCCACGGCCACCATCCCGGGCAGGATCATCTGGCGCAGGGCGGCAGCGGTGGTGATGTCCACCACGCGCGCATAGTCGGGGCGCTGGGTGTAGTCCATGATCCCCGGCATCTCGCGGAACTGGCGCCGGACTTCGACGATGATCGACTGGGCGGTGGTTCCCACGGCCCGGATGGCCAGCGAGCTGAAGAAGTACACGAGCATCGCGCCGATCAGTGCGGCGATGAACACGCTGACATCGGCCAGGTCGACCGACTCCATCGGCGGACGGCCCTGCCGGGTGAAGATGAGGTTCACCTTGTCGATGTAGGCGCTGAACAGCAGGAACGCGGCCAGGCTGGCGCTGGCGATGGCGTAGCCCTTGGTCAGGGCCTTGGTCGTGTTGCCCACCGCGTCCAGGCGGTCGGTGATCTCGCGGGCGCC
>DATFEC010000249.1:0-3612 GCA_035251655.1 Candidatus Limnocylindria bacterium
GCCCAGCTCGTCGAGGGAGCGGGTGCGAGCGGCCAGATCAGCGGTGACGAGGCGTTCCGCCTCCATGACACGTTCGGCTTCCCGATCGACCTCACGATCGAGATCGCGGCCGAGTCGGGCGTGACCGTTGACCGGGCGGGTTTCGACACGGCGATGGATGCCCAGCGGGAGCGCTCCCGCGGCGGCGCACAGGCCGGATACCGATCCGACCCGACCCTTGCCGGGCTGCGGTCGACGTTCGTCGGCTACCCCAACGAGACGGCCGCGGACGGGCTCGAGGTGCTCGCCGTCCGACCGGAGTCCGACGATGGACCGACGGCGGTCGTCCTCGCCGAGACCCCGTTCTACGCCGAGGGTGGAGGCCAGATCGGCGACCGCGGTGAGCTGGTCGGGGAAAACGGGCGACTGGCGGTCACGGACACCCAGCGAGACGGGGAGGCGGTCGTGCACCTCGGAACGCTGGAGGGCGACCTCCACGAAGGGGACCGGGTGAGCGCCCGCGTCGACGCCGAGCGGCGGTGGGCGGCGGCCCGGAACCACACCGCCACCCACCTGCTCCACCGCGCGCTGCGGAACGTCCTCGGGGAGCAGGCCAAGCAGGCGGGGAGCTGGGTCGGCCCGGAGGCCCTGCGGTTCGATTTCCCGGCGGACTCGCCGACCTCACGCGCGGACCTGGGCCGGGTCGAAGCCATCGTCAACGAGCAGGTTCGCCGCAACCTGGAGGTGACCCCGACCCTGATGCCGCTCGCCGAAGCACAGGCTTCGGGCGCGGACATGTTCTTCGGGGAGAAGTACCTGCCCGAGTCGGTCCGGGTCGTGGCCTGCGGGGATTTCTCGCGCGAGCTGTGCGGCGGCACGCACCTGTCGGCCACCGGCCAGATCGGATCCTTCCGGATCATCGGCGAGTCGAGCATCGGAGCCGGCCTGCGCCGGATCGAGGCGGTGACCGGTGCCAGTGCCGAGGCCCTGATCGCGAACCGTCTCGAGGCTCTGCGGCGAGCGGCCCAGCTCCTCGGAGTGCGGGACGAGGAGGTCCCGTCCCGGGTCGAGGCGCTCCTGGCGCGGGTCCGAGAGGCCGAACGGGCTGACCGCGCCGCCGCTCCGCCTCGGGCGCGCCTGGATGCCGCCGCGGCCCTGTCCGAGGCGCAGGAGGCGGGGGACACGGCGGTCGTCGTGCAGCGCTACCCGGAGGCCGATCCCGGCGCGCTGCGGACTCTCGTCGACGACCTGCGGGGCGCGACCGGCCGCTTCGTGGCCGTCGTCGGTGGCACCGCCGCCGGGCAGCCGACCGTGGTCGTGGCCGCCAGTCGCGACCTGGCGGCGGAGGGATTCGACGCGGCAGCCGTCGTCCGCCAGGTGGCACCCCTGATCAAGGGCGGAGGTGGCGGGCGACCGGAGATGGCGCAGGCCGGCGGGTCCGACCCAGAGGGCCTGGACGCCGCCGTCGGCGAGGCGACGCGCCTCGTGCTCGAGTCGCTCCGAGCCCTCGACGACGGTTGACCCAGGCGCGCGGAGGGCGACCGGTGAGTCGGGTGATCGGGGTGGACCATGGCGGACGACGCGTCGGTCTCGCGGTCGGAGACGAGGAGACGGGGATGGCGTTCCCCAGATCGACGGTGCCCGCCGGCGGGGCGGTGGAGGAGATCGTGAGGCTGGCCGCGGAAGAAGGGGCGGGGCGGGTGGTCGTCGGCCTGCCGCGGAACATGGACGGCACCGAGGGTTCGCAGGCGGCGGCGGCGCGCGCCTTCGGGCAGGAACTGATGGCGATGGGCCTGGATGTCTCCTTCAGCGACGAGCGGCTGACGACCTGGGAAGCCGAAGAGCGGTCCCGGGCCGCTGATCGCTCGCACCGCGCGAACGCGATAGACTCTGCCGCCGCCGCCCTCATCCTGGAGCAGTACTTCGCCGACCAGCGGCGGCATCCCGAGGAGTCTTGATGTACGACCCGTCGCTCACGCCCGCCGAGCAGGAGCAGGTGCGCAACGCCCGCATTCGTCGGCTGCGCGCAGAGCGGGAGAGCAGCCTGCGCCGGCGCGGCCCCCGCCGCCTGCAGCCCCTCGTCCTCCTCGGCTGGGTCGGCGGTGTCATCGCGCTGACAGTCATCGTGCTGTATCTCGGCGTGCTCGCCCTGTCGCCGGCGATCATGGCGTGGGTCGAGGAGCGCCCCACCCTCATCCAGAACGACCTGGTCGTCGACTTCGTCAACTGGTACGACCCCGACGCCATCGCGGATCGGCCGGCGAGTGACACGTACCAGCGGATGAGCGTCGAGATCCCGCCGGGCGCGACTGACGGCTTCATCGGCGATCTGCTCGTCGATCGCGGCCTCATCCACAGCACCCTCGCCTTCCACTACCAGGTGTACCAAGCCGAGCGCTCGGGCGACCTCCACGCCGGTACGTACGATCTCTCGCCGACGTTCAAACCGTCGTTCATCATCGGTGCCCTCCGACAGGAGACGGGTCCCGAGGTCACGGTCACGATCATCGAGGGCCTGCGCCTGGAAGAGCTCGTGGCCTTCCTCGGCACCACCAACCTGACGATGAACCTCGATGAGTTCCGTCAGCTCGTGTTCACGCCGCCGCCCGACCTCATCACCGCCTACCCGTTCCTCGCCGAGCTGCCCGCCGGCCGAACGCTGGAAGGCTACCTCTACCCGGATACCTATCAGTTCTTCGCCAACGCCACCGCTCGCGACGTCGTGGACCGCCTGCTGGGCACCTTCGACGCTCGAGTGACGCAGGACATCAGGGACCAGCTGGCGGCCCGGGGGCTGACGATTGATTACGCGGTTCGGCTCGCCTCCATCGTGGAGCGCGAGGCTGTCCTCGACCCCGAGCGGCCGCTGATCGCGGGGGTCTACACCCAGCGGCTGACGACCTCGGGCTGGCGGCTGGATGCCGACCCGACGCTCCAATGGGGCCTCTCCACCGCCGAGTACGGCGGTCTGCCGCCGGCCGAATGGGGCACCGTCACCTGGTGGCGGCCACTGCCCGCCGGCGGGGCCGAGATCGTCCTTCCCGAGGCGCTGCTGCCGTACCAGACCTACCAGGTCGTCGGCCTGCCTCCCACCCCGATCGCCTCCCCGCGACTGGCGTCAATCCAGGCCGCCGCGTTCCCGGACCAGTCCCAGGGCTACTTCTTCTTCGTCGCCGCCTGCCCGAACGGTGTGCGCGACGGTTCCCATCGGTTTGCCGTGACCCTTGCCGAGCACGAGGCCAACATTGCCCAGGCGCAGGCGGAGTGCCCGTGACCGAAGCATCGGGCGACCCGTTTGCCGTCGAGCGGCCGGCACGACTGGCCGTCTTGCGGGACCTCCTCGGGCGGCTGGACCTTGATGGGGTCCTCGTCCAGTCGCGAACCACCAGCCGCTATCTCTCCGGATTCACCATCCGCCGCGGCGACGAGTCCACGTCCGGCTATGCCGGCTCGCTCCTGATCACGACCGACCGCGCCTGGCTGCTGGTCGACAACCGGTACGTCGAGCAGGCGGCCGCCGAGGCCCCCGATTGGGAGGTCGTCCTCACCTCCGACCCGCTCCCCGGTGAGCTGCCGCGCCTCCTCGGCCTGGCGGGGATCCGACGTCTCGGCCTCGAGGCCGACCGTACGTCG
>DATFEC010000272.1:0-4095 GCA_035251655.1 Candidatus Limnocylindria bacterium
ATCCGCGACGGCGATGCCTCCGAGGTCCTGCTCGGCATCGAGCCCTGACCGCGTTCGGCTACGCTGCGCTGCCGATGCCGCCGTTTCCTCCATCGGTCCATCGCGAGCGACTGGCGCGCGCTGCCCGCGCGGCCGGTGAGCGTGAGATTGACGCCATCCTCGTCACGCCGTCGGCCGACTATCGGTACCTGCTCGGCTATGACGCGCCGCCGCTGGAGCGGCTGACCTGCCTGATCGTCCGCCCAGAGGCCGCCGCCACACTCGTCCTGCCGCATCTCGAGGAGCCGCTGGCCCGGCATGAGCTGGGGTCGCTGGCCGACGAGATGGACCTGCGCACGTGGGAGGAGACCGAGGACCCGTTTGCGCTCGTCGGGGAGGTCCTCGGCAGGCGGAGGCGCGTGGCCGTCCAGGACCAGATGTGGGCTAGGTTCGTCCTCCGCCTGGGTGCATCGTTGGAGGGGGCCGAGCTGGTCGAGGCCGGGCCTGCGCTCAGCGTCCTGCGTCGCACGAAGAGCAGCGAAGAGGTCGAACGACTGCGCACGGCCGCGGAGGCCGCGGACCGGGCGATGGATGCGATCACCTCTCAGCGGCTGAGCGGGCGGACCGAGGCCGCGGTGGCGGCCGTGATCCGTGAGCTGTTGCGATCGGCCGGCCACGACGAGGCCGACTGGGCGATCGTGGCGTCCGGCCCGAACGCCGCCAGCCCGCATCACACCCCGGGAGATCGGCTCATCGCGGAGGGTGATTCGATCGTGCTCGACATCGGAGGAGCCCTGAACGGCTACGCCAGCGACACGACGCGGACCGCGTTCGTGGGCGTCCCGCCCGAGGAGTTCCAGGACCTGTATGCGGTCCTCCAGGAGGCTCAAGCGGCTGCCTGTGACGCGGTGAAGCCCGGCATCGCGGCGCGCGACGTTGACCGCGTGGCGCGCGAGATCATCACCGACGCTGGCTACGGACCGCTGTTCACTCACCGCACAGGTCACGGGATCGGTATGGAGACCCACGAGGAGCCCTACCTGGTCGAGTCCAACCCGGAGCCACTGCGCGAGGGCGACGCGTTCAGCGTCGAGCCGGGGATCTACGTCGACGGCCGTTGGGGGGCCCGGATCGAGGACATCGTGGTCTGCACCGCGGACGGCGGGGAGCGCCTGAATCGCTCGTCCCGCGACCTGCGGGTGGTGGCCTAGGCCTCGCCCCGCATCTCCGCCGCGGTCATCCGTCCAAGCTCGTCCCACAGGTACACGATGGCGTCCATCCCGCCGCGGTAGTTCGCCATCGGCATCCACTCGTTCGGCGCGTGGAAGTTCCCGTTCGGCGAGGCCCAGCCGACCATCACGCTCTTGATCCCGGTCTTCTGCTCGAGCGCCGGCACGTACGGGATGCTCCCGCCGGACCGATGGAACACCGGCGCCTTGCCGAACGCCTTCTCCGAGGCGCGGGCAGCGGCCCCCACCGCCGGATGGTCGATCGGGGTCATCGCCGGCCATCCGTTCGACAATGACTTGACCGTGACCCGGCACGTGGACGGTCCGATCCCCTGGAGGTGCTCGATCATCTGCGCCTCGATCTTCCGCGGATCCTGGTTCGGCACCAGCCGGGTGCTGAGCTTGGCGGCCGCCCAGCCGGGGATGATCGTCTTCGAGCCCTCGCCCTGGTAGCCGCCCCAGATGCCGTTGATGTCGAACGTCGGCCGGCCGGACAGGCGCTCGACCAGGCTCCAGCCGCGCTCGCCGGTCATCGGCTCGGCGACCCCGGTCGCCTTCATGAACCCCTCGTGGTCGAATGGGACCGCGGCGTACGCCTCCCGCTCGGCATCGGTCAGGTCCACGACGTCGTCGTAGAAGCCGGGGACGGTGACCCGGCCGTTGTCGTCGACCAGGGAGGCGAGCATCTTCACCAGGATGTTGGCCGGGTTGTCGACCCCGCCCCCGTACGAGCCGGAATGGACGTCCTGGAACGGGCCCTGGACGCGGACCTCCCAGTAGGCGATCCCACGAAGGCCGTAGGTAATGGCCGGGGTGCCCTCGTCGTCATGCATGTCCGAGTCGGACACGATGCACACGTCCGCGGTCAGCAGCTCTGGGTGGGCCTCGATGAACTCGGTGACCGGCTCACTGATGTGCTCCTCGTCGCCTTCGAAAATGACGCGCACGTTGATCGGCAGGTGGCCGACGCCGCGGAGCCACGCCTCGGCGGCCCGGAGGTGCATGTACAGCTGCCCCTTGTCGTCGCCGGAGCCACGGGCGTACAGGATGTCGTCCTCGTACCGTGGCTCGAACGGCGGCCGCACCCACTCGTCGAGCGGGTCGGGCGGCTGGACGTCGTAGTGGCAGTAGACCAGGACCGTGGGCTTGTCCGGACCGGCATGGAGCCAGTCCGCGGTGACAACCGGGTGGCTGCGCGTATCGGTCAGGCGGGCGTTCTCGAAGCCGATTTCCGTGAAGTGGTCCGCGATCCACTGCGCGGTTCGGCGCATTTCGTCCTTCTTGGTCGGATCCGCGCTGACCGATTCCATCCGCAGGAATTCGTCCAGGCCCTTCAGGTGCTCGTCGGCATGCTCGCGCAGATACGCGAGGACGACTTCCGTACTGCTGCCGGTCACGGTCATGCCCGCGCATGATACGAGCGATGGTTCGTCGGTCGGTCGCAGTCCTTGCCCTCGCGCTCATGCTCAATGCCCTGGCGCCGGGCCGGGCGGCCGCGTGCCTCTGCGGAGGCCGCTCGGACGATCCAGCTGTTCCAGGGGATCTGGCCTTCATCGGCGTTGTCGCTCGCCGTGACGAACCAGGTCTCGTTTCGGACATCGGTTCGTCGTGGCCTGGCGTGCGGTACACGTTCGCCGTCGAAGAGGTCCTCAAGGGGCATGCCGGCGACTTCGTGACGATTCGGAGCGGCATCGGCGGAGGCGATTGCGGGGTGGTCATGGCCGTCGGTGAGCGCTGGCGAATCTTTGCGCACCTGTTCGAGGGCGACTACTGGGTGTGGATCTGCGGGCCGAGCCAACTCATCGCGACTGGCGTGCCCGTGCCTCCCGCTCCCCTGGGACTCGACTCCCTGGTGCCACTCGGTCTCGCGGCCGCGGGAATTGCGGGACTTCTGGCCCTGAACCGACGGCGACGAGCTCCCGAACCGATCCGCTAGCCGAGCAGCCCGAACACGAACAGCAGGAAAAGAACCAGCGCCACCGCCGGGATGAAGGCGGCGACCTTGAGCAGCGGCGGCCATTGCGCCCCGCCGAAAAGGGCATACAGCGGGATCGAGATCGGGAAGACGAGGATCCCGGCCGACCAGCCCATCTTCGACCGCGGCCGCAGATCGGTTCGGTCCTGGACGTCCAGCCAGTAGCCCACGATCATCACGAACCCGCCGACCACGGCGAGGACCATCACTGCCCAGACGAACGGGAGCACGGGCTGATCCTAGTCAGCCACCGGATGGCCGACCTCGGCCATGTACTTCCGCCACCGCACCCGCTCGCCGGGTCCGTTGAAGACATCGGTCAGGAACACGCTTCCAGGACGTCGGTGGGGGTAGGTGGGTTCTTCCGCGGGCAGGAGAGCGGCCATCCCGGCGCGGACCTGCTCGGCCACCGCGGCGCGAGCGGCCTTGTCGCCACCGCGGGCCACCGCGATGGGCTGACCAAATCGGACGACGACCTCCTTGCGCCACCACATGGTCGAGCTGCCGACGATCGCGCACGGCACGACCGGCACGCCGGAAAGGGCCGCGAACACCGTCGCCCCATCCTGCAGCGGCAGCAGCTCCGACTCGCGGAACCCCAGGGTTCCCTCCGACGCGATCGCCAGCACCCCGCCGGCATCGAACACGCGCTGCACGGCCTTCACCGACGAACCGAGGTTCGTCTTCGCCGGGTTGAACGGGATCATGCCGCCGAAGAAGCCCATCAGTCGGTTCCGAAAGCCCTTCGAGAAGTCCACCTCCTTCGGTCCAAACCACGTAACCCGAGGGCGCAGCGGGCTGATCGCCATGACCAGCAGGGGATCCCAGCCCGAGTGGTGGTTGGACGAGATCTGGAACGGCGCCTGCGGCCAGTGCTCGAGGCCCTCGCTCCGCACGCGGAAGAGCAGCCAC
>DATFEC010000252.1:0-5093 GCA_035251655.1 Candidatus Limnocylindria bacterium
ATGACCCGCCGTCGCCGGTCTGGTCGTCCCTACCAGCCCCTGCCCCGGCGGACGAATCGCACGGCCGTGATCCTGATCGTCATCGTCGCCCTGATCCTGGTCATCGGAGTCTCGGTGCTCGGCACCGCGCGCTGAGGAGCCTGCTCAGAGCGTTCGTTCGGCGATCTCGCGAACGTACCAGAACAGCTTCCAGAGCTCCGGCGCGGCGGCAGCCAGGTCCCGGGTGTCGGGCTGGACGTGATCGAACAGCCGGAACTCCCCGAGCCGGACGTCCACCCCGGCATCCATCATCTCGTCGCGGAGCGCCCGAGCGTGCGAGTAGGGGATGTGCTGGTCCCCGGTGTCGTGCATGAGGAACACCGTGGCCTGGATGTCAGCCACCCGATGGATCGGGCTGATCGCGTCCAGCACCTCCCGGTCCTGGGCCGGCGCGAGGGCGAGCAGGGCCTCCGCCTCGGGAAGCGTCTCGGTCAGGAGGATCGCCTCGACCGCCCGGCCGGCATCGGTCTCCAGCGGGATGTCGGCGTCCGGGAGGGGATGAATCCCCTCGTTGTTCAGGTGGTCGTAGGCCCCGTAGATGTAGCCGTGGTCGCGTCCATCGGTCACCCGGTCGGTGAGGAGCCCGAACACGATCTGACGCACGAGGAGCGCCGGCTCCCACTGGTGAAGCTCTCCATCGAGGCGGTACTGGTGGGTGAGCACCTCGGTCGTGAGCTCCGCGGCATCGGCGTATGCGCCGAACGAGCCCACCCACGCGAGTCGGTTGGCGATGGTCGGCTCGGCGGCGGCGATCAGCGCAAGGCTGCCGCCGACCGAGACCCCCATGATCCCGATCCGGTCGGGATCGACCTCCGGCCGGCCGGCGACCTCCTCGAAAGCGGCCACGATCCGTCCGACCTCGGTGCCGTCGACCCGGACGTCGAAGAAGATCGGCAGCTCGGGGACGAACACCGCCGCCCCGGTGCGGGCCATCGCACGGGAGACCCGCTCGATGGCGGGATGAGCCCGGCCCAGGGAGTTGATGCCCGACACGAAGATCACCGCGCCGACGGGGGCATCGGCCGAGGCGGTGGCCGGCAGCCACAGGTCCGCCGGCAGTTGGTCACCGTCCGGGGCGCGGTATTCGACGAGCTCGTGCCGCGGCTCGGGCGCGAAGGCCAGCGGCTGGGGACCGATCTCCAGCAGGGATGGGACGAGGGCGACGGTCTGGAACGTGACCCGTGACGGCGGCCAGGCGGCAAGCAGGAGCACGAGCACCGTGAGTCCGGCGGCCACCCACGGCCAGCGGCGGCGACGCCGCGGCGGGTCGGTCTGGCTCAATCGAGGCGGAGCGGCTTGACCGTCATGACCTCGGCCACGCGGCCCTCCCACTCGTCGCGGGGGGCATCGCAGTACACCTCGATCTCGTTGCCGTCAGGGTCGACGGTGTAGAGGCTCTTGCTGACGCCGTGGTCGGACGCGCCGCGCAGCAGCCCGCGCTCCGATAGCAGGCGATGCGCCTCCTTGACGGCATCGAGGTCTGCCAGGCGGATGGCGACGTGGTACAGGCCAACGGCCATCGGCACCGGCGAGGGCGCCTGGTCGCCGACCCGGACGAGCGCGAGATCATGATGGTTCTCACCGGTGGCGGTGAGGAAGACCATGACGTTGCTCAGCTCACCGGAGACCCGGAACCCGAGCAGGTCGCGGTAGAAGGCGAGGGAGCGGTCCAGGTCACGCACCTTGAGCACGACGTGGCCGACCCCCAATGGCTGCAGCACACCGGGATGCTATTCCAGATACAGGGTGACGGCCACGATTCCGTAGACGTATCGATCCTTGTCGGTGACCGCGGCCCACGCTGCCGGCGACAGGTCGACGACCTTCTGGCCGACCTGCCCCCAGTGGCAGCCGCAGGCGTCACCGATCGGCAGCCGGGCGCACCGGTCGGCGCAGACGGTCACCCATCCCCCGCCGGGCGGCGCGTAGTAGTGGCCGCCGAGGGCGATCGGGAGGGCAACCACCGCCGCGCTCCCCCAGTTCATGGTGCAGCAGTACCAGCTCGCCGTACCGCTGATGGTTGCCGGCCCGCTCGGTGCCGGGATGGCCTGGACTCGCGGAACGACGATCGTCGCCTGCATCGCGACACTGGGTGGGAGCGCGACCCCGGCCGGGTGGAACTGCTCCGTCCCCGCTGGCACCGCCGCCGCCGTCGAGGTGAGCGTGGCCAGGCTCCGCTGGCTGGTCGTGCCCCGGTCGGTGAAGGCGGACGCGGTTGAGGCCTCGACGGCGGCGAGGAGGCGTTCGGTAGAGGTATTCGAGGGAGTGGCCGCTACAGCCTGGGGGGCAAGGGCGGCCACGATGAGCGCGATGACGATGACGTGGACGGCGCCACGTCGGGCAAAGTCCGGCAATAGAATCCTCGGGCACAGTGACGGGATCCGGCTCGCCGCTGCCGGCTCACATCGGGCGCCAAGACGGCGCCGCGCGACCACGACGTCGCCGGGGACCCTACCATGTTCACGGTCCCTTCGCCCTGCCGGCCGGGCAGGACGATCGGTTCGGATCGAGGTGACGAATGGCCAGAGGTGACCTGCCCCACCGCAGCGGACCCGTTGTCACCCGCGGTCCGGCGCATCGCCCGACGGAGGACCAGAAGCTCCTCCAGCGGCGGGTCCCGGCCGACTTCCAGGGCACCGACACCTGGCGCGCCCTGCGCATCCTCGGCGAGTTCGTGGAAGGTTTCGACGCCCTGGCGAACGTCGGCCCGGCGGTCAGCGTCTTCGGTTCGGCGCGCGTCCGGCGGAGCGATCCGCAGTACCGGCTCGCGCGACGGGTGGCGGCACGGCTGGCTCAGGAGGGGTTCGCCGTGATCACCGGTGGTGGCCCCGGAATCATGGAAGCGGCCAACCGCGGCGCCCGGGATGCCGGCGGTCTGTCCATCGGCTGCAACATCGAGCTCCCGTTCGAGCAGGACGTGAACCCGTATGTCGACCTGAACATCGAGTTTCGCTACTTCTTCGTCCGCAAGACGATGTTCGTGAAGTACGCCGAGGCGTTCGTCATCTTCCCCGGCGGGATGGGGACCATGGACGAGCTGTTCGAAGCGCTCACCCTCATCCAGACCGGAAAGATCGAGCACTTCCCGGTCGTGCTGGTGGGAGTCGACTACTGGGCCGGGCTGCTGGCCTGGATGCGCTCCACGGTGCTGCAGGAAGGGAAGGTCAGCGCCAAGGACCTCGAGCTTGCCGTTGTCACCGATGACATCGACGAAATCGTCCGGGTCGTCGTCGAGCGCAGCCGGCTCCGCCAGCATCTGATGGAAGACGAGCTGGTGGACGACCTGATCCGCGGCTGAGGCGAGCGCAGATCACGGCCGGCCGCAGGGGGTGACATCTGACCGAACCCCCCAGGTCTCACGCGGACTCGGCGGCGCGCTTCATGCCCTGCGCTTCCATCGTCATGTAGCGGTTGGTCAGGCCCTTGTAGAGCCGAGCGAAGACCGGGACCAGCAGGCCTCGCATCTCGAGGGTCAGGGTCAGGCGGGAGCGGCCTTCCTCCAGCGCATCGACACGATGGCCCGCGACGCTGGTGACGCCGCCGGACTGCTGGCGGAACTCGAAGGAGGACGGCGGATCCCAGACCGTGACCTCCCATATGCCTTCTGGCAGCTTGGGTTGCTTGAGGCGCACGCGGCTGCCTTTACCGATGGGAGGAGGCGTGAGCAGGTCGACGACGTCGACCGTCTCGATCCGTTGCGACCACCCTTCGAGCTCGGCGAGCACGTCCCACACGCGCGGCGGCGAGGCGTCGATGTCAATGGATTGCTCAAAGCGCATGGTGGACGGTGACCTCGGAGTTCGGTCAACCCAACCCGATGAATCGAGACCCTGTCAGCCCCGGACCAGATGGACCACGGGTTGGCCTTGACGTTGCCGGGGGTTCGGGCGCGGTGGCGGGCCCGACCGGATTCGAACCGGCGATCTCCAGCGTGACAGGCTGGCATGTTGGGCCGCTACACCACGGGCCCGCGGCGGCGGGGGCGGAGTATACCAACCGGGCCTTCAGGCGGCGATGGACGCCTCCAGCTCCCGACGTCCGCCGGCGGTCATGACCGCGATGGCGGCATACAGGACCCCCAGCAGGCCGAGCGCGACGGCCCCGGCTGCGAGGAAGACCGCTGCCTGCGGCTGGGCAGGAATGGCCGCCACCATGAACACCGCGCTGGCGCCAACCGTGAACGTGACGAAGAGGCCACCGACCACCGCGGCCGCGTAAGCCCAGCGCTGCCCACGGCGCAGGCCGATGGAGGTCGCCAGCTGCGCCGAGCCAAGAAGCACCAATCCGGCGCCCAGGGCCAGCGCCGCCCGCTCGACGGTCGCCGTGGTGAGAAAGTCAGGGGGCAGGCTGGCGAGCCCATCGGGATCGATCTCGGCCAGGATCCTGGTCAGCAGCTCCTCGGCGATCACCTCTCCCGCGAGAAGTCCACCGGCGATGCAGACCAATCCCGCGGCCACCAGCACGCCGGACAGGACGAAGAGCAGGCGCGAGGCGAGGAGCAGGCGCGGCGCGGCGTTCACGTGCCCGCCCGCTCAGGGTCGGGGTCGGAGCAGGAGCAGGCCGGCGGCGACCAGCCCGAGCGCCGCGCCGAACAGGGTCAGGGCGAGGATCAAGTCGGATGGTCCGCGCAGGACGATCGCGAAACCTCCGCCTGCGGCCGCCAGCGCGGTGACAAGCGCCAGGATCGCGGTGGGGATACGGGCTCGGCGGCTGCCGGTCAGGAGGGCCAGACCCCCTCCGGCCAGGGCCAGGCCCACGAAGAACAGGATGAACCCACCGATAACCTGCCAGGTCCCGAGGGCGTCCGCGTTCGGTGGCGGGTTCGCCGGGTCGAACGAGGCACTCAGGGTCAGGCCCGACACGACAACGCCGACGGCGGCGATGAACAGGGCGATACCGAGCACGGTGACGGTCAGGGCCGCGGCTGCGCGGGCGTCTCCGAGGTGCTCCGGGGCGAGCGAATGGGGTCGGCCGGTCAAGGACTTTCCTCCTGGGGCGGCGGGAATTGTAGCCCGCCTATACTCGGCCTCGGAATGGCGTTCCAGATGCCGATG
>DATFEC010000170.1:0-4533 GCA_035251655.1 Candidatus Limnocylindria bacterium
ACCCTGAGCGCGGACAATCCCGAGCTCCAGGCCGCCTTCGACAAAGCCGTCGAATCGGCCCGCGGGGAGCTCGGGAAGTCGTACCCCATGCTCATCGGGTCCGAGTTTCGGACCTCGGGCGACACCTTTGAGCATCGGTCACCGATCGACACCGACGTGGTCGTCAGCCGCTTTCCGCTCGGCACGCGCCAGGACGTCCGCGACGCGGTGACCGCCGCGCGCGCGGCGTTTCCCGGGTGGCGCGACCTCGGCTGGCGGAAGCGGCTGGAGATCATCCGCCGGGCCGCCGACCTCATCAGCGAGCGGCAGTTTGAGTACGCCGCGCTCATGACCTTCGAGGTCGGCAAGAACCGGCTGGAGGCCCTCGGCGACGTCGAGGAGACGGCCGACCTGCTCCGCTACTACGCCGACCAGATGGACGCCCACGACGGCTTCGTGAAGCCGATGGGATCGCTGACGCCGGAGGAGCACACCAGATCGGTCCTCAAGCCGCACGGGGTGTGGGCCGTCATCAGCCCGTTCAACTTCCCGATGGCCCTCGCTGGAGGACCGGCGTCGGGCGCGCTCATTGCCGGCAACACGGTGGTGATGAAGCCCTCGTCGGATGCCCCGCTCATGGCCTGGAAGTTCGTGGAGGCCCTGCGCGACGCGGGCATCCCGGAGGGGGTCGTGAACCTCGTCACCGGCCCCGGCGACACGGTGGGGGCTGAGCTCGAGGACAACCCGGGGATCGACGGGATGGTGTTTACCGGCTCGTACGAGGTCGGCATGCGGCTCTACCGCAACTTCACCCGCGACTACCCGCGGCCGATCATCACCGAGATGGGCGGCAAGAACCCGGCCATCGTCACCGCCAGCGCGGATCTCGACGTCGCGGCCGAAGGCGTTGCCCGTTCCGCGTTCGGGTTCGACGGGCAGAAGTGCAGCGCGAACTCGCGGGTCTACGTCGACCGCCGGGTGGCCGCCGACTTCGTCGCGCGCCTGGCCCAACGGGCCCAGGAGATCACCGTCGGCGACCCGACCGCGCGGGAGAACTGGATGGGACCGGTCATCAACGAGCGCTCCCTGCGCAAGTTCGCCGAAGCGGTGGCCGAGGCAAGGCGGGACGGCGGCACGATCGAGGCCGGCGGCGAGGTGTTGGACAGCGGCGAAGCAGCGCGTGGCTACTACCCCACCCCGACGGTGGTCACCGGCCTGCCAGCCACCCACCGCCTGTTCCGTGACGAGCTGTTCGTCCCGTTCCTGGTGGTGGCGGAGGTCGATTCCCTCGACGAGGCGCTGTCTCTGGCCAACGACACCGCGTATGGGTTGACCGCGGGCATCTTCTCCGGAGATCGGTCCGAGATCGAGAAGTTCCTTTCCACCATCCAGGCCGGCGTCACGTACGTGAACCGGCGGAGTGGCGCGACCACCGGGGCGTGGCCGGGCATCCAGTCCTTCGGTGGCTGGAAGGGCTCCGGCTCGTCGGGCAAGAGCGGCCTGGGCCCGTATTACGTCATGCAGTTCATGCGCGAGCAATCACAGACGGTGATGGGCGAGGAGCCGCCGCCGGCGTGACCGACGTTCGACGCTCGACGGCGGTCGAGACCGACCCGGCCGCCGCCCGGGTCGTGAGCAGCGGATGGTTCGCGGTCGAGCTGCGCTACGCCTACCTCGTCGAGGAGGCCGCCGAGCCGTACCTGGTCGAGGACCGAGTGGTCCTGGTCGATGGGGACGACGAGGAGACGGCAATGGGCCAGGCGGTCGAAATCGCGGCCGAGTACGAGGACGACTTCGAGACCGATGACGGCCGGCCGGGCACGATCCGCTTCGACGGCATCGTGGCCATCAAGGAGCTGGACGACCCGCCGGCGGCGGGGACCGAGGTTTGGCATGAGTTCATGTCGCCCAACGGCAGAAGGACCGACGCGTCCGGCGAGCCCCTGCCCCCGGTCTGGCCGGCGGAAATGGCCTTCCCCCGCGCCAACGACACCTGAGAGCTCCCCGGGCGCGATGGGCTGGCAGCGCGACCTGTACGAGGGACTCCGGCCACTCCTTTTCTCGGCAGACGCCGAGTGGATCCACGACATGACGCTGGCGTCGGTGCGCAAGGTGGCGGAGGGCTCGTACGGGCGAACGCTGCTGAGCCAACTCGCCGCCGACGGGAAGGAAGTGACCTGGGCCGCGCGTCCGGTCGAGCGCATGGGGCTGCGCTTCCGTAATCCGGTCGGGCTGGCCGCGGGCTTCGACAAGGACGCGGAGGCACTTGCGGGCTGGGCGGCCCTGGGCTACGGGTTCGCGGAGGTCGGAACGGTCACGCCGGCGGCGCAGGCGGGCAACCCGCGGCCCCGCGTCTGGCGCCTGCCCGACGATGGCGCGTTGGTCAACCGGATGGGCTTCAACAACGCCGGCGCGGCGGCCGTCGCCGAGCGGGTGGTTCGCGCGCGACCATGGTTGCCCTCCGACTTCTTGGTCGGAGTGAGCATCGGCCGCGGAGCCGCGACGGCTGACGACGCGGCAGAGAAGGACTACCTCGCGGCCGCGGCGACGATGGCGCCGGTCGCCGACTACCTGGCCGTCAACGTCAGCTCCCCGAACACCGCGGGCCTGGCCGGCCTCCAGGAGCCGGACCGGCTCGCCGCGCTCGTGGTCGAGCTCGACGCCGTCGAGCCGCGGCGGCCGCTGGTCGTGAAGCTGCCACCGGACCAGCCTCCTGAGCGCCTCCGACGGCTGGTCGACGCCCTCGGCACGACGCCCGCGGCCGGCCTGATCCTGTCCAACACGTCGCGCTCTCGGGAGGGCCTGCGCTCGCCGCTCCCGCCCGGAGCCGTCGAGGGCGGGCTGTCCGGCCGGCCGCTCCTGGCCGACATGCTGACCGCCATCGGTGTGGTGAAGGCGGATGCCGGGGACCGGTTCACGCTGATCGCCTCCGGCGGGATCTTCTCCGGCGACGACGCCCGGCGGGCGCGGGATACGGGCGCGGATCTCGTCCAACTGTGGACCGGAATGGTGTATGCCGGTCCGGGCTTGATCGGCGAGGTGGTCAAGGCGCTAACATCTGTTTCAATCTAGCCAGGGGCGCGGGCAGGACGCGCCGCTTTCGACCAGGTATCCGCACATGACCGTTCGGGCCTTTCGTCAAGCGGCCGACCACGCGCCGGCTGTCCCCCATCTCGTCACGGAGCTGCCCGGGCCGCGTGCCCGCGAGATCCTCGCCCGCGACGCCGCCGTCACCAGTCCCTCGCTGACCCGCGCCTATCCGCTGGTCGCGGAGTCGGGGAGTGGCTATGTCGTCACCGACGTGGATGGCAACCAGTTCCTCGATTTCGCCGCCGGCATCGCCGTCGCGTTGACCGGGCATTCCCACCCAGCCGTGACCGCCGCTATCAGGGAGCAGTCGGAACGGCTGATCCATATCGCGGCCACCGACTACTACGAGCCACGCTACCTCGAGCTCAGCGAACGCCTCGCGGCCCTCGCCCCATTCGAGGACAAGGCCCGGGTCTTCCTGACCAACTCCGGGACGGAGGCGGTCGAGGGCGCGATCAAGCTCGCCCGTCACCACACCGGCCGCCCGGCGATCATCGCCTTCGAAGGGGCGTTCCATGGGCGGACGATGGGCTCGCTGTCCCTCACCAACTCGAAGATCCGCCAGCGGGCGGGCTTCGGCCCGCTCCTGCCCATGGTCTACCACGCCCCGTTTCCGCGGGTCCGGTCGTGGAAGGAAGGGTCCGGCGGCGACGGCACCGCTGAGCTGGAGATCCTGCGCAAGACAATCCTCGGCCGCCTGGTGTCGCCGGAGGACGTGGCAGCCATCGTCTTCGAGCCCATCCAGGGCGAGGGCGGCTACTTCCCCGCCCCCGAGGCCTTCGTCCGCGGGCTCCGCGAGATCTGCGACGAGCACGGCATCCTGCTCATCGCCGACGAGATCCAATCCGGGATGGGCCGGACCGGGCGGATGTGGGCCATGGAGTGGTACGGCGTCGAGCCGGACGTGGCGACCATCGCCAAGGGCATCGCGTCGGGCATGCCGCTCGGCGCGTTCATCGGTCGAGAGAAGCTGTTCACCTGGGAGGCCGGCGCCCACGGCAGCACGTTCGCCGGCAACCCGGTCTGCTGCGCCGCGGCGATGGCCACTCTGGACCTGCTGGAGGGCGGACTGATGGCCAACGCCGAAGCCATGGGGGAACGGCTGCGGGCCGGCGTCGAGCACGTCTCGCGCGAATGCGACGGCGTCCGCGACATCCGGGGCAGGGGCCTCATGATCGGGGTCGAGTTCGGCTCGCACGAGGAGGCCAATGCCGTGGAGCTGGCCGCGTTCGAGCGCGGGCTCCTCATCCTCGAGTGCGGCGAGGCGTCCATCCGCTTCTGCCCGCCACTCATGGTCGACGAGGCTGCGGTCGACACCGCCATCGAGCTGTATGCGGAGGCGCTGGCGTCGCTCGGCTATCCCATCCGGCCGCGACCGGGGATGGACGAGACCGGGGGCTGAGCCACGACCGGCAAGGTCGTCCCCCTGGCGGACGCCGTCGCCGCCCACGTCCATGACGGTGA
>DATFEC010000322.1:0-5034 GCA_035251655.1 Candidatus Limnocylindria bacterium
GCCCTCCTGTCGGCCCTCGAGGAAGTCGACGACCTGGGTGATGGTGGACCGGTAGGCATCGGTCTCGACCGCTCCGATGCAGGGGCCCTGGCAGCGCTTGATGTGATAGAGCAGGCATGGGCGCTCGAGGACGCGGGTGCCCGCGGGGATTTCGAGGTCGCACGTCCGAAAGGGGAAGATCTTGCTCAGCAGGCGGAGCGTCTCGTCGACGGATGACGCCGACGCGTATGGGCCGAAGTATCGGCTCCCGTCGCGGACCAGCTTGCGGGTCCGGACAATCCGGGGGAAGTCCTCGGCCATCGTGATCCGGACGAACGGGTAGCTCTTGTCGTCCTTCAGGCGGATGTTGAAGCGGGGCCGATGCTCCTTGATGAGGTTGCCCTCGAGGATGTAGGCCTCGCCGATGGTGTCGGTGACGATGTATTCGATGTCTGCGGTGTCGGCCACCATCTTCGAGTGACGGGCCTCGAGCTGGCCGCCGGCACCGAAATGGTTCCGGACTCGACTGCGCAGCGAGTTGGCCTTGCCCACGTAGAGCACGCGCCGGTCGGCGGCGCGGAACAGGTACACGCCGGGCGCGGTGGGAAGGTGCCGCAGGATGGCCCGGATGTGGGCCGACGGCGTGGGAGAGGCAGCCACCGACTAATGGTAGGGCGACCGATGGCCGGGGTCAGGGGCTCCCGCTGAGACCGGTGGGGCTCGGGACGGGCGTGGGCATCGGTTCAGCCAGCTTGGCGGCCAGGTAGGCGTGGAGTGGCGCGTAGTCGGACCCGATCGACCGACCGATGACGACGAGGACGTAGCGCCCGTCCGTCGTCGTCGTCGCCTGCAGGATCACGCCCTCGGTGAGCTCGACTCGACGGTCTGCGGAGAGGTGCCCGCTCAGGAGCGCCAGGTCGATCGCCGACAGGTCGGTCGCGAGGTGGGTGGACAGGACATCCATGAGCGCAAGCCCCGGTCCGATGGACCCCGGGAGGCCATCTCCGAGCTTCGCCCGCAGGCCAGCGAGCACCCGCTGCTGGCGGATCGATCGCGCGAAGTCCCCCACTTCGGCCGGATCCGAGGTGTATCGGGCGCGGGCGTAGGCAAGGGCGTTTGCCCCGTCGAGCTCGAGCCTGCCGGCCGGGAACTCTCCTCCGTCGAAGAACTGGTTGAAGTAGTCGACTTCGTTCAGGGTGTAGGCGAAGGCACGTGGGTTGTCGACCGTGACGCCGCCGACCGCATCGACAACGGCGGCGAGACCGTCGAAGTCGAGCGCGATCCAGTGGTCGATGGTGAGCCCGGTGACGTGCTCGAGGACATCGGTCTGGGCGCGGCCGGCCTCGTGGACCCCGCCGACATCCCAGCCGACGGCGAAGGCCTCGTTCACCTTCGCGTTCTCCGGGAACAGGGCGTGGCCCTCCACCCACAGGTCGCGCGGGATGGCGATCATCGTCGTCGCGTTGGTCGAGGGGTCGATCGACAGGATGTTCAGGGAGTCGGCGAGGTACCGGCCGCCGTGCCCCTCGCGGCCGGCGTAGCCGAGGAACGCGATGTTGACCGGCGGTCCGCTGCCGAGGGGACCGAGCAACGCGGTGGACAGGCTCGGGGCCGTGCTGACCGCGCGGTTGAAGGCGTCGGCGCGCTGCCACAGGAGCACCGCGCCGATGAGCAGGCCACCGACGAAGAGCAGAAGGCCAGCTCCGAGCACCCGACGAATGGGGACACCGCCGCCGACCGGCTCCTCGTACCCCGCGTCCGCCTGGACAGAGGCCTCGTGGGCGGCGACGAGCTGCGTGCGCGACGTGCCGGTGTTGATGCCCTTCTTCCGGAGCCGCTCCTCACGGGCGATGGCGGCCTGCAGCCGGCGTGTGCGCGCCGAAGGCCGCGCCTGGGCGCGATCCCCTGTGAGTCGGAACATCAGCGGCCGATCAAGGGCCCGGCCCACCCTCCAGCGAACAAGCGGCGGAAGGATAGCGGCTGGCCACCGGCAGCGCCTGAATGCGCCGGTCAGTAGCCGGTAAGGACCACCGGCCAGCCTCTCGGCCATGAATCCGCGGCTGGCGGAGATCCTGGCCCGTCTCGACGAGCATCAGCGCGAGGCTGCGACCCTCGGGCCGGGACCGGCTCAGCTCATCGCACCCGCTGGCAGTGGCAAGACGGCGACGCTCGTCGCGCGAGTCGGGGTGCTCATCGACTCCGGCGTGCCCGCGACGCGGATCCTGGTCGTGACCTTCAACCGCGATGCGGCCGCTGAGTTGGCGGACCGCATCACCGCTCGCCTCGGTCTGCGTCCGGGTCGCGACGGTCCGGAGGTGCGCACCCTGCACGCCCTGGCCCGCCAGATTGCGCTCGCCGGCCCGCGCCCGCCGCGCCTGGTCGGCGACCGCCTTCCGCTGCTCCGCCAGGCACGCCGGCGGGTGCTGTCCCGGATGGCATCCGGGGACGACCTGCCGCCGGCCGAGGAGCTGGATGCCGTGATCTCCGCGGCCATTCTGGAAGGGACGAAGCCGGCGGAGCCGCTGGACGAGGTCGTGGCCGCCTATCGCGACCTGCTGGCGCTCCGCGGCCTGACGGACTTCGACGGGCTGCTGGCCGGGGCCCTTGCCGCTCTCCGCGACGACTCCGCCCGCCGCCGGCTGTGGCAGGCACGGTTCAGCCACGTCCTCGTTGACGAGTACCAGGACGTAGATGGCACCCAGGTCGAGCTCGTCGCCCTTCTCGCCGAGCCCGAGCGCAATCTCTTCGTCGTGGGAGACGACGACCAGACGATCTATGCGTGGCGCCTGGCGGACGTCCGTCGCATTCTCCACTTCCCGGATCGGTATCCGGATGCGGTTCGCATCGTCCTCGAGACGAATTACCGATGTCCGCCGGCGATCGTGGCGGCCGCCGATCGGCTGATCGCCGGCAACCTCGAGCGCGTCCCCAAGCGGTTGCGCGCCGCCCCGCAGCCGGCGCCGGACGCTGACGGCCGGTCATCGCCGATCATGACCTGGACGCTGCGTGGTCCGGACGCGGCTGAAGGCCTGGCAGATGCCCTGCCCGGCTGGGCCACGACGTTCGGCCGGGTGGCTGTCCTCGCTCGCACCCGCTCCGAGCTCGGGCCGCTCATCGTCGCGTTGCTTCGGGCAGGCATTCCGCACACCACTCCGGTCCGGGCGCCGCTGGAGTCCGAGGAAGTGGCGGCGCTCCTGGGAGACCTCCGGTCGATCGATCCGGCGCAGCCGCCACTGCCTGTCCTGCTCCGCGCCCGATCCGAGCGCGGCTGGCGCCGCGCGGATCCCTCGGATTCGCTCGGCGAAGAAGCGCACGCGGCACTCGACGCAGCCATCGGCTGGGCGGTCGGGCACCGCCGGGTGGACGGCTACCTGGCGGCATTCGCGGAGGCGCGGCGCCGCCTGGAGTCCCTCCGCGACCCGCACGCCCCGATCGAGGTCACGACCGTGCATGGAGCGAAGGGGCGGGAGTGGCCGTTCGTCGTCGTTCTCGGGATGGAGCTCGATCGGTTCCCGAACAAGCGCGCCCTGGACGATGCCCTCGACCCGCCGCGCGCCCTCGAGGAGGAGCGTCGGCTCGCCTACGTTGCGGTCACCCGAGCCCGGGAACGGCTGGTCCTCGCCTTCGATCCGGAGCGCCCCTCGCCATTCGTGGAGGAGCTCATGGGACGCCGTGTCCCCGATCCAACCGCGGCCTACAGACCGACCTCGGCGGCGACCGTGTCGAGGTAGCGGACCATGTTTGTGACGTGGGCGTCGAAGTCCAGACCGATCTCGTCCGCGCCGGCGAGCAGCATCTCCCGCGGCACCGCACGGGCGAAGGCCTTGTCCTTCATCCGCTTCCGAACGTTGGCGGGCTCGACGTCTGCCAGCTTCTTCGACGGCCGCATGAGCGCGACCGCGACCAGGAACCCGGCAAGCTCGTCACAGGCGTACACGAGGTGGTCCAACCGGCTGGTGCGGGGTATGCCGAGCACGTCGTTATGGGACCGGACGGCGTGGATAACGTCTTCCGGGTATCCCCGCCGAACGAGCTCGTCCGCCCCGATCGCCCCGTGGGTCGCGGCATCGGGGAAGCGCTCGTAATCCAGGTCGTGGAGCAGCCCGGCGATCCCCCACCGCTCCACCGTCTCGGGATCGAGCCCGTCATCGGTCGCGTACCCGCGCACGCCGGCCTCGACCAGGATCCCGTGCTTGCGCTGCGAGGGGTTCTCGTTCCATTCATGGAGGAGCGCCAGGGCCTCGTCCCGAGTCGCCATCGGTCAGGCGCGGCCGCGCCGGACCCAGGCTTCGAGCAGGGCTCCGAAGGCGATCGCGGCGACGCCCAGGACGGCAAGCGGGAGAGGTTGCCCGGAGAGGATTGAGATCACGACGATGATGATGCCGATGATCACGAGCGCAGCCGTGCCAGCTCCGGCTCCAGACATCTCCGACTCCCTTCGTGCGCAGTGTTTGGAGCGATCTTATCGAGGCGTCAAGCGGAGACGGCCGCTGGTCGACGCGGCGATCGCGGGCGGCGGACGGATCGGAACTGCTCCGGCAGGCCCAGGACGCGACGGAGGTATTGCCCGGTGAACGAAGTCGGGTCGTCTGCCACCGCTTCGGGCGTACCCTCGGCCACCAGGCCACCGCCGGCGTCGCCGCCCTCCGGACCGAGGTCGATGACCCAGTCGGCGGTCTTGATGACGTCGAGGTTGTGCTCGATGACAATGACCGTGTTCCCCGCATCGGCCAGCCGACCGAGGACCTTGAGCAGCCGCGCGACGTCGTCGAAGTGGAGGCCGGTGGTGGGCTCGTCAAGGATATAGGCCGTCCGTCCGGTCGCCCGCCGGGCCAGCTCCGTCGCGAGCTTGACCCGCTGCGCCTCCCCGCCAGACAGGGTCGTGGCCGGCTGGCCAAGATGGATGTACCCCATCCCCACGTCCTGGAGGGTCTGGAGCCGGGTCCGGATGGCAGGGATCGGCCCGAAGAAGTCCAGCGCCTCATCGACGGTCATCTCGAGGATCTCGGCCACGTTCTTGCCCTTGTAGTGGATCTCGAGCGTCTCGCGGTTGTA
>DATFEC010000073.1:0-8430 GCA_035251655.1 Candidatus Limnocylindria bacterium
ATTGCGCAGGACGACGGGGTGGACCATGCCGGCGCCGAGGATCGTCATCCAGCCGGTCCGCCCGCAGGCCGGGCAGCCGGACCCGCCGCAAACCAGGCATCCGATGTCGAAGGCGACGCTCGGCTCGGTGAACGGGTAGTAACCGGGCCGGAAGCGGGTCCGCGTCTCCGCGCCCCACATCCCGCGGGCAAAGGCCTCGAGTGTGCCCTTCAGGTCGGCGAGGCTCGTGTCGCGGTCGACGACGAGGCCCTCGACTTGGAAGAACTCGAACCCGTGGGCCGCGTCGACCGCCTCGTACCGGAAGCAGCGGCCCGGCATGATGACCCGGATGGGCGGGGTGAGCTCCCGCATCGCCCGGATCTGGACCGGTGAGGTGTGGGTCCGGAGGATCGTGCCGTCCTCGGCGGGGCGCGGCTGGCCCGCTTCCACCGACCCGGGCTCGGCGACGTACAGCGTGTCCCACAGGTCCCGCGACGGGTGGTCGGGCGGGATGTTCAAGAGCTCGAAGTTCATGAGATCGGACTCGATCTCCGGACCCTCGATGACCTCGAAGCCGAAGCCGTGGAAGATCTCCCGCAGGTCGCGTTCCACGGTCATCAGCGGGTGGAGGTGCCCGACCCGCGCTGGTCGCCCAGGGGCGCTCATATCGAGCGTCTCCCCCGCCAGCCGGGCCTCCAGCTCATTGCCGGCCAGCTCCGCCAGGCGTCTCGCAACCGCGGCCTCGATCGCCTGCCGTGCTTCGTTGGCGGCGGCCCCCGCCGCCGGCCGGCCTTCAGGAGCGACCGATGCGAGCTGGCGCAGGAGCGCGGTCAGGGAGCCGGACCGTCCGAGAACCTCGTGGCGCAGTGCCTCGACCCCGAGCGCATCGGAGATTGCGCCGAGCCGACCCTCGGCGTCCGCGCGGACGCGCGCAACCTCGGCCAGGAGCTGCTCGGCGGTGGCGGCGGGTCCGGTCATCGGTTTGAAATCGGCTCCTTGAGGTCAGCGGCATTGTGGAGGAAAGAAACGACCCCGCTCCGTGATCCGGAGCAGGGCCGGGAGACCGACGCGGGAAGCGCCGGTCAGCTGGTAAAGGAGGTTTGCGACATCTCGACCAGGCGGCCGAAGGCGGCCGGCTCACGCACAGCCAGGTCGGCGAGCTGCTTGCGGTTGACCTCGATTCCGGCAGCCTTCAGGCCGGCCATGAACCGTCCATAGGGCATCCCGTGGGACCGGGATGCGGCGTTGATGCGCTGGATCCACAGCCGGCGCATGTCGCGCTTGCGATCGCGACGGTCGCGGTACGCGTAGCGCAGGGCGTGGAACAGCGCCTCTCGCGCCGGGCGGACGAGTTTGGATCGGGTCATCCGTCGGCCCTCGGCCTGCTTCAGCAGGCGCTTGTGTCGACGGTGCGCGGCGACGCCGCGCTTCACGCGTGCCATCGCCTACTCGTACGGCATGAGCCGCTTGAGCTGCTTGGCGTGGGTCGGACTGACCTCGGCCATGCCCGCGTAACGGCGTTTGCGGCGGCTGGACTTGATCTGGAGATGGTGGCCGCGCCACGCCTTCGGCCGGAGCCATTTGCCCGAACCGGATTTCCGATATCGCTTGGCGGTGCCCTTGTGCGTCTTGATCTTCGGCACGATTACCCCTGAGTTACCAATGAATCATTCCGAGTGCTATGCCGGAGCGGCGGCTGGCGGCTCGTCCCCCACCTCGGGCACCTGCCCCTTGGCCTGGAGCGCCTCCCCGATCGTCTCGCCGTCGGCAGCTGCGCCGTCGGTCGGCGCGGCCCCCTCCTCGCGGCGGTCCGCCTTCGCGGTTGGCGGGGCCATGACGATGAACAGGCTCCGACCTTCCATGAGTGGCGGACGCTCGATGACTCCGTGGTCGCCGATCATCTCGGCGGCCCGATCGAGCAGGTTGCGCCCGAGCTGCGGATGGTTGAGCTCCCGGCCCCGGAACTGGACGGTGACCTTGACTCGATCGCCCTCATCGAGGAACTGCGATGCGCGGCGGGTCTTGGTCTGGAGGTCATGGGTGTCGATCTTCACCCGGAACCGGATCTCTTTGAACGTCTGCGACTTCTGTTTCTTCTTCGTTTCGCGCTCGCGCTTCTGGATCTCGTACTTGTACTGTCCGTAGTCGAGGATCTTGCAGACCGGCGGGACCGCCGTGGGAGCCACCTCGACCAGGTCGAGGCCCTTCTCCTGCGCCAGCGCGAGTGCGTCCGCGGTCTGCATGACCCCGAGCTGCTGGCCCTCGTCGTCGATCACCCGCACCTCGCGGATACGGATCATGTCGTTGACGCGGAGTTCCCTGGTTATCGGCCTGTGCTCCCTTCAACACATGAGCCACGGTCCGCTGACGGACGCGTGGCCCACATCTGCGCGATTGCCGGCCGACTATACACCGCCTCGAAAACGAGGGTCAACGAGCTTGCCCTTGCCCGGCTTCGTGCTCTTCGGCGTCCTCCCAGTCCTCCCACGGGACGTCGAACTCCGCCAGGTACGCGTGGACGGCCTCACCGACGGTGGACGGGAATGGCGGGGCCGCGAGGCGCGTGTCCAAGTCGTAGCGCTCGACGGTGTCTTTGACCGGGCCCTTCAGCTCCGCGAACGAGAGACCGATGTCGCGCTGGTCCAGCTGGTCAAGGAGTTCGATGAGCATGTCGGCCGCCGTCGTGTCGACGTCGGTGATCGGCTCGGCGGCAACGACCACGCGGCGGACGGGGGCCTCGGCCTGGGCAATGGCATCCAGCACCCCGTCGCGGAAGGCGTCCGCGTTGGCGAAGAACAGCGGCGCGTCGAAGCGGTACAGGACGAGGCCGGGGACCTGGCGGCCCTCCGGGTGCCGATCCCGGTCGTGGTAGCCCTTCCGGCCGTCGATTCGACCCAGGACCGCGGTGTAGGGATGCCAGGCTCGCCACAGGAGCGCACCGACGGACAGACCGATGGCGACTCCGATGCCGGGGATGACTCCGACGATCGCGACCCCGAGGAGCGCCGCCATGGACAGGGCGAAGTCCGCTCGGTTCATCCGGAACAGCCGCCGCATGTCGGGGATGTCGATGA
This sequence comes from Candidatus Limnocylindria bacterium, assembly GCA_035251655.1. Taxonomy (GTDB): domain Bacteria; phylum Chloroflexota; class Limnocylindria; order QHBO01; family QHBO01; genus DASTEQ01. Next base: position 3,054 of record DATFEC010000073.1, read on the forward strand.
GCCCGACCACGGCGATCATGACGATGGCGGCCAGGGTCGCCTCCGGGAGCGGGGCCAGGAGGCCGGTCGCGAACAGGAGGATGATCCCAAGGAGGACGGCGGCCACGATCCCCGTCAGCTGGCTCTTGGCGCCGGCCGCCTCGGCGGCCGGCGTCCGCGTCGAGCTGCTCGAGACCGGATAGCCCTGGAAGAAGCCGACCGCGAGGTTGGAGGCGCCCAGTGCGAAGAGCTCCTGGTCCTGATCAACCCGCTCGCCCCGACGGCTGGCGAAGCTCCGTGACAGGACGCTCGTGTCCGCGAAGGCGACGAAGGCCACCGCCAGAGCCGGCACCGCCAGGTCGCGGATCAGTCCGGCGTCCAGCGGCGGCACCGTGAAGGACGGCAGACCTGGCGGGACCTCACCCACGACCGGGATCACACTCTGCAGGTCGAGGACCACGACCAGCGCGATCCCGGCGATCACCGCCAGCAGGGCACCAGGCGCCCGCGGAAAGCGCCACTTGATCGCCAGGAGTGCGACGAACGTGCCGAGACCGATCGCCGCCGTCAACGTCACCGTCTCGTCGAGCGAGGTGACGAGCTCGACGAGACCGCTGAGGAAGTCCTCGGCCTCGATCTCGATGCCGAGCACCTTGGCCGCCTGGTCAGCGAGGACGACGATCGCGATCCCGGCCAGGTAGCCCACCCGCACCGGTTTGGACAGCAGATCGGTCACGAAGCCGAGACGGGCGATGCCGCCGATGAGGCACAACCCGCCGACCATGAGCGCCAGCAGGGCGGCCATGCCCATCCGTTCGTCGCCGGCGGCCGCCAGCGGGATGATCGCGGCCGCGATCAGCGGGGCGATGGCGGAGTCCGGCGCGATGATCAGGATCCTCGACGGCCCGAACACCGCGTACGCGATGAGCGGGACCAGCGTTGCGTACACCCCGGCGATGGGCGGCAGGCCAGCCAGGCCGGCATAGGCCATGCCCTGCGGGACGAGGAGCGCGGTCAGGACGATACCGGCCACGAGGTCGTCACGCAGCCACTCCCTGCGGTACTCCCGTGCGGCCTGGAGGCCCGGCACGAACCGCATCGGTCAGTCCGTCATGGCCTCGTGGATCTCCCGCGCCGCGCGGATGCCGAACTCCAGCGCGCCCTGGATCCACGCGTGGTACAGCGCGCAGTGCTCCCCGGCGAAGTAGAAGCGGCCCTCGGGTCGAACGATGTCAGCCCGGGCGCTCATTCGGCCAGGGGCCAGAGCTCGCGGCGCTGGATCCGGCCGGCGAGCTCGGTCACGAACTCGTCGAGGGGCACGCCCTGGGACTGCTCTCCGGTTCGCAGTCGCGGGCTGACGGCCCGCGCTTCCGCGTCGCGGTCCCCCACCACCAGCATGACGGGCACCTGCTGTCCCTGGGCATCGCGGACCTTGGCCTGCATCCGCTCGGACCGATCGTCCACCTCGGCCCGGACACCAGCCTGGCGAAGGGCGGCCTGCACCTCAGCGGCGTACTCGAGGTGGCGATCGGCGATCGGAATGACGAGCGCCTGGACCGGCGCCAGCCACGCCGGGAAGGCCCCCGCGAAGTGCTCGGTGATGACCCCGATCCATCGCTCGAACGAGCCGTAGATGGCGTAGTGGATCACCACCGGCCGTTCGAAGCCGCCTTCCGCCGTGCGGTACTCGAGGTCGAAGCGCTGTGGCAGCTGGTAGTCGGCCTGGATGGTCGCCATCTGCCACTCCCGGCCGAGGGCGTCGTCGAGGAAGACGTCGATCTTCGGTGCATAGAACGCGCCGCCGCCGGCATCGATCTCGTACGGCGTGTCGGCCGCCTTCAGGGCCTCCGCCAGCTTGCCCTCGGCCATGTCCCAGAACTCATCGGTCCCGAGCTTCTTGGCCGGACGGGTGGCGAGCTTGAAGCGAGGCTGGAAGCCGAATGGCGCGTACTGGCGCCGGACGAGGGTCAGCGCGAGGTTGACCTCGTCGATGACCTGGTCGTCGCGGCACAGGACGTGGGAGTCGTCCTGGGTCAGCTGCCGGACCCGGAACATCCCCGCCAGGGCGCCGGTGCGCTCGCGGCGGAAGAGCCACGAGTAGTCGGCCAGCCGCATCGGCAGGTCGCGGTACGAGCGGAGCTGGGTCTTGTAGATGAGCATCGACTCCGGGCAGTTCATCGGCTTCAGGCCGGACTGATGATCCGAGTCGTCGAGCACGAACATGTTGTCCTGGTAGAGGTCCCAATGGCCGGAGGTCTCCCACAGCTCCCTGCGGACCACCGCCGGCGTTCGGACCTCGTCGAATCCGCCGTCCTGGCGGACCTCCAGTGACCATCGCTCGAGCTCGCGCCACAGGACCATGCCCTTGGGGTGCCAGAACGGCGCCGCCGGCGATTCCGGGTGGAAGCTGAACAGGTCGAGGTCACGGCCGAGCTTCCGGTGGTCCCGCTTCTTCGCCTCCTCGAGCCGCCACAGGTGCTGGTCAAGTGCGTCCTGCGTGTCCCACACCGTGCCGTAGATCCGCTGGAGCATCGGTCGGGTCTCGTCGCCGCGCCAGTAGGCCCCGGCCGTGTTCAGCAGCTTGAAGGGGCCGAGTTTCCCGGTCGACGCCACGTGCGGGCCACGGCACAGGTCGGTGAAGGAGCCGTGCCGATAGAACGAGATGACGGTGGCGTCGTCAGCCGGCAGGTCGCGAATGATCTCGACCTTCAAACCCTGGTTCGCGGCCTCCAGCTCCCCGACGGCGGTGTCGCGGTCCTGCTCGTACCGCTCGAACGGAAGGTCAGCCGCGACCTGGGCCTGCATCCCCTTCTCGATCGACTCGAGGTCGGCCGGGGTCAGCGGCCTGGGCAGGTCGAAGTCGTAGTAGAAGCCGTCGCGGATGGCCGGACCGATGCCCAGCCTCGCCTCGGGAAACAGCTCCAGCACGGTGGCGGCCATGACGTGCGCGGCGGAATGCCGCATCGCGTCGAGCGGCTCGTGAGCGCCCGCGTCTAGCAGGTCGGATGCCGCTGATCGGACCTCGTCACCGTCCATCACCACGAGGGCAAGCGTAACCCAACGCCCACGGTGCAGAGGTGCTGCTCAGATCGGTTTGAAGGCCTCGAACGGCTGGCGGCAGCCCGCGCAGTGGTAGATCGCCCGGCACAGCGTCGGGCCGAACGCATTCTCGAGCGTCGTCTGCCGCGACCCGCAGTACGGGCACGGCACGACCGTGAGCGTCGGTAGCTCTCCAAGCGCGGTCAGCTCGCGAAGGTGCGGCGGCGGGGCGAACCCGCTCGCGCGCAGCTGCTCGCGTCCCGCGGCGGTGATGCGGTCCGAGGTCCACGGCTCGGCGAAGGTCAGCTCCACCTCGACCCGCTCGGCGATCCCGAGCGCCGCGAGCCGCTCCCCGATGGCCTGGCGCATGACCTCGGTGGCCGGGCAGCCGATGAACGTCGGCATCAGCTCGACCCGGAGCGCGGACCGATCCTCCGCCAGCTCCACGGAGCCGATGACGCCGAGATCGACCACACTGATGGTCGGGATCTCCGGGTCGGGCACCTCCGCCAGAGCAGCCCAGATGGCCGCATCCGGATCCGCGGCCGCGGGGTGTGGGATCACCACGTCGCCCCCGCCTCGCTGCGCGCGACGGACGTGAACTCGCCCCACAGCCACCGGAAGTCGTCGGTCCGGGCTGTGCGGCCGTCCGACGGCGGGCCGGCCTCGCTCGTCGGCCGGGCCAGACCGAGACTGCCCAGCTCCGCGTCGACGCGCTCGATCCAGCGCCCCCGCAGATCGGCGAGGCTCTCGGGCAGGATCCCTCCGGCCAGGAGGGCCGGCTCCCCCGCCAAGGGGCTGAAGACCGATTCTGCGTCGGACCACAGGCGCGCGAGCGCATCCTTCAGGCGCGTCCGCGTGTCCGGTCCGCCCTCGGCCAGTCGCCGCATCCACGCGTTCCAGTGGAGGAGGTGGTAGGTCTCCTCGCGTCGCATCTTCGTCGCCAGACCGGCAATGCCCGCGTGGCTCGACCCGGCCAGCGCCTCGAGCCGCACCGCGTCCGCGGTCTCGTACAGGAACCGGCGGGCGACGGTGAACGCCCAATCGGTCCGCGGATGGTTCATCAGCGCCGCGTGCCGGTACGCCTCGGGCGCACGGCCGAAGGCGATGCGGTCGGGGTCATCATCGGTCAACTCGGCGAGCAGCTCGAACCACGCGCGGGCATGACCGATCTCGTCCTGGGCGATGGACGAGGTGGCGACGTCCTCTTCGAGCATGGGCGCGATGCCGGTCCATTCCGAATCCCAGAAACCGAGGACGAACTCATCGTCAGCGAGGGTGAGCAGCAGCTCGGCGACCGCGTCCCGGGTGGCGGGCTCGAGGTCGGTCATTCGATCCCCTCTCCCCCGCCGTCGGTGCCTGACGTCCCGGCCCGCTGGCGCGCGGCCTCGAGCTTGTGCTTGATGACGTATCCACCCGGTCGCTTGTGGGACCGATCGAACGGCGGCTGCAGCAGGTCGGGGTCGTCGAGCTCGAGGATCGCGTCCCGCGGGACGACCCAGAGCCGTACGCTCTCCTGGCGCCGGCCATAGAACTCGCGCGCGTAGTGGAGGGCGAGCTCCTCGTCCGGCGCGCTGACGCTTCCGCCGTGGACCATGGGATCACCCTCCGCGGCCTGCTGGAACACTTCCCACACCCGGTCGGCCACGGCGTCCGAGCTCAGGCCGCGACCCCCAGGACCGCGTCGCGCACCCACTGGGTCTCGGCCCGATGGAGCCGCCTGAACTCGAGCCGGGACTGCGACGCCGGGCCGTGGCCGGTGACGACCGAGCGGAGCTCGTCCCAATCGGGCTCGGTGTACTGCCATCGGCCAGTGGCCTCGTCGCGGTGGAGCGCCGGGTCGGGCACGGTCAGGCCGAGCTCCCAGATACGCGGCACGTAGATGTCGAGGAACTCTTGGCGGAGCTGTTCGTTTCCCTTCGACTTGATCTGCCAGATGAGGTCTTTGTCGGTCGCCGGGTCGGTGGGCGGGCCGTGCATCTGCATGAGCGGCCCCCACCATCGGTCCAACGCCTCCTGGACCATCGCGCGCTGACCTTCGGTCCCGGTCATCAGGGTCAGCACGACGTCCCGCCCATGCATGATGTGGACCGACTCTTCCCAGCAGATCTTCTTCATCGTCCGGCCATACGGCGCGTAGGACGAGTCGCGAAGCGCCTGCTGCGAGACGATCGCGGCGGCGTCCACCAACCAGGCGATGATCCCGACGTCGCCCCAGGAGCGGGTCGGGTAATGAAACACGTTATGGAACTTCGTCTTGCCCGCCAGCAGGTCGGCGAGCATCTGCTCACGGGGCTTGCCCAGGTCCTCCGCCACCCGGTACAGGAGCTGCGCGTGGCCGACCTCGTCCTGGATCTTG
>DATFEC010000068.1:0-4943 GCA_035251655.1 Candidatus Limnocylindria bacterium
AATGAAAGAGCCGGCCTCGCGGCCGGCTCTTGTTCGCTACCACGCGATGGCTGTGTCAGTGCACCGCCTCGGTGGTGGCGCGCCTGGAACTGTCCATCTGCACACCACCTCCTTTCGTGGCCGCGGATGCTAGCACGCGTACCGAGCCGCCCACAAGCCGGTTTCCGGAGCCCAGCCCACCACGGAGAGACCGGCAGGCCAGGCGTCCCGCGTGGCCGTCGGCTTCGTGGGCTCGCCCGGCGCCCCCGGCGCCCCCGCCGCCTCGGCCACCGTGGCGAGGTAGGCGAGCGCCTCGTCGAGGACCGGATCCTCGTCCGTCGGGGTCCCGTCCGGGATGGCCACCGTGATGTCTGGCTGGACCCCATCGGGTGCGACGCTGTTGTGCTCAGGCGTGAACCAGCGCGATATCGTGATCCGCACCCCACCACCGTTCCCGAGCTCGTCCCAGATCTGGACCGTGTTCTTGCCGAACGTCGGCTCACCGACGAGGGTTGCCCGGTCGTGCTCGTCGAGCGCTGCGGCGACGATCTCCGACGCCGATGCCGAGCCACCGTTGATCAGGACAACGACTTCGATTGCCGGATCCATGGCCTGCCCGTCGCCGGTTGCCTCCCATTCGATGACCTCGTCTCCCGACCCCTCCTGGGTGAACAGCAGGCCCTCCTCCACGAACTCCGAGGCGATGTCCCGGGCGGCCGTGATGTAGCCGCCGGGGTTGTCCCGCAGGTCGAAGACGATCTGGTCCGCCCCCGCGTCGAGGAGGTCGCCGAGCTGCTCGCTGAACTGGGCCGGGGAGTCCGTGCTGAACCCATGCAGGGCGATGTATCCGACGTGCCCGTCCAGCAACTCGCCCTCGACCTCGACCACGACGATCTCCGCGCGGGTGATGGTCAGGTCGAACACCTCGCCGTCCCGCTCGATGGTGAGGGTGACTTCGGTGCCCTCCGGACCTCGGACTTCCGTCACCTCGTCTTGGATCGTGCTGCCCTCCACGCTCTCGCCGTCGACGGCGCGGATGATGTCACCGGACTGGACGCCTGCCGCTTCCGCGGGTGAGCCTTCGATCGGGGCAACCACCACGAGCACACACGTCTGCGACAGGGTGGGGCAGGCCTCGAGGTCATCGGGGTTCTCCGTGTTCTCGATGGCGAGCTCGGCTCCGATCCCGCTGAAGGTCCCCGACAGGTCACCGAGCGAGTTCTGGTACTCCTCGGCGTTCATGTACCCGCTGTACGGGTCGGCGACGCCGTATTGGAACATGCCCTCCAGGGCGCCCTCGACCAGCTGGTCGTCGTCAAGCTCGTCGACGTACTCGGCCTGGAGCTTGTCGTAGGCCTCGCAGAAGGCTTCGAACGCCTCGCTCGGGGCGGCGCACGAGCTGCTTCCGCCTCCGCCTCCGGCGGCGAGATAGCCGCCGATGAACAGGCTCGTCCCGAGCAACGCCGCCAGGGCAAAGAGCACCGCGTAGCGCATCGACCGGCCGATCGTCGACCGACCGGTCGCCGAAACTGGTGCCTGGGTCGGAACAGGCGGGGAATCGGGTTCGGGCAGGCCCGAAGGTGTGGTGTCGTCCATCTGTGGGGGGCGGGAGTGTAGCACCGGTCGGATCAAGGCCCGATTTCGGCCAGATGCGGTTCCCGTAACCGGACGGTCAGGCTCCGGAGGCGAGGTGGGCGCGAACGCTGATCCAGCTGCCGAGCATGCCTACCGTGAGGCCGACCGACACGATGAGGACCGCGACCACGGTGTAGAACTGCGCGCCGACCGCGGTCGGCATCTGGAAGATCTCGATGAGGAGCGGCTGGATCGGTCCCCAGACGAAGGCCACGAGGAGGACGGTGACCAGGGCACCGATCAGGCCGCAGAGCATGCCCTCGACGATGAACGGCCATCGGATGAACGCGTCGCTGGCGCCGACCAGGCGCATGATCTCGATCTCGCGGCTCCGCGAGAAGACCGCGATCCGGATCGTGTTCACGATCATGAACACCACGGTCAGCCCCACCAGGACCATGGCCGACAGCCCGGCCAGGCGCACGACGTTGGTCACTCCCAGCAGCTTGTCGTACTGCTCCTGGCGGGTCGTGATGACCTCCACCTCGTCGCGGTCGCGCAGCGCGTCCCCGACCGCCGCCGCCGCCGACGGATCGGTCAGGGCTACCTCGATGCTCGCGTACAGGCTGATCGCCGCCCCGCCGGTGTCGAGGACCTGCCCCCGGTCGGCATAGGCTTGTTCGAGGCGCTCCATCGCCATCTCGGGTGAGACGTACTCGACCAATTCCACGCCCGGCAGGGCGCTGACCTCGTCGACCAGGGCACCGATCGCAGTCGTTTCCAGTCCGTCCACCAGGCGGGCGGTGACCCCCACCTTGCTCTCGATATAGGACAGGCCCGAGTTCAGGCCGGCCAGGACGATGGCCAGCCCCGACAGCAGGACGAGCATGAGGATGACGGTCGCGGTGGCCGCCAGGCTCATCATCCGGTTGCGCCAGAACCCCTGGCCGGCACGGACCATGGTGAAGCCGAGAAATCTCAGGAAGCCCACGTCGGGCGCCATCCTACCCGGGCAAGGCCCCGGCTACCCGCGGCGGTACGCGGCTCCCAGCTCATCGCGGACGATGCGGCCGTCCTCGAGGGCCACGACTCGCCGACGGAGGGCTGTCACGATCTCCTGGTTGTGGGTGGCCATCACCAGGGTCGTGCCCAGGGCGTTGATCTCGAGCAGCAGCTGGACGATCTCCCAGCCGGTCACCGGGTCCAGGTTGCCGGTTGGCTCATCGGCGATGAGGATCGCCGGGTCGTGGACGAGGGCGCGGGCGATTGCCGCCCTCTGCTGCTCGCCGCCCGACAGCTGGGCCGGCAACTGCTCCGACTGACCCTCGAGCCCGACCAGCGACAGGAGGCGCGGGACGCGGTGCCGGATCTCGCTCAGCGGGGCGCCGGTGACCTCCAGGGCGAAGGCCACGTTCTCGCGCACCGTCTTGTTCGGCAGCAGCCGGAAGTCCTGGAACACGACCCCGATCCGTCGTCGGATGCGGTGGACCTGGGCCCGGCTGATGCGAGCCACGTCCCGCCCGGCGAGGTACACCCGGCCATGGGTCGCGACCTGCTCGCGGACGAGCAGCCGGATCAGGGTGGACTTGCCGGCGCCCGAGGGCCCGACCAGGAAGATGAAATCGCCACGGCCGACCTCGAGGTCGACGTTGGTGAGCGCCGTCTTGCCATTTGGGTAGGTCACCGCGACATCGACCAGGCGGATGATCGGCTCGCCGGCCGTGGCCGCTAATCCGCTCATGCCGCCCCATTCTCGTTGGTCCCGATCTGGGAGCGCAGGTACCCCTCGATGAACGGGTCGAGCTCGCCGTCGAGGACGGCGGTCGGGTTCGAAGTCTCGACCCCGGTGCGCAGGTCCTTGACCATGGTGTACGGCTGCAGCACGTAGCTCCGGATCTGGTTTCCCCAGCCGGCCTCGACGTGCTCCCCGCGGAGACGCGCAAGCTCCGCCTCGCGCTCTTCTTCGGCGCGCTCGACGAGCTTGGCGCGCAGGACGGCCATGGCGCGCTCCTTGTTCTGCATCTGGCTCCGCTCGTTCTGGCAGGTCACCACGATCCCGGTCGGCAGGTGGGTGATCCGCACCGCCGAATCGGTCTTGTTGACGTGCTGGCCGCCCGCGCCGCTGGACCGATAGGTGTCGATCTTCAGGTCGTCGTCGCGGATTTCGAAGTCCGCATCGGCCGGGACTTCCGGCATGACCTCGACCAGCGCGAACGAGGTATGGCGCCGCTTCTGCGAGTCGAAGGGGCTGATCCGGACGAGGCGGTGGACGCCTCGCTCGCTCCGCAGCCGCCCGTACGCCCAGCGGCCGTCGATCGCCGCCGTGACGCTCTTCAGGCCGGCTTCCTCGCCCTCGGATTGGTCGAGGATTTCGGTCTTGTAGCGCTGGCGCTCGGCCCAGCGCAGGTACATCCGGAGGAGCATCTCGGCCCAGTCCTGGCTCTCCGTCCCGCCGGCACCGGCATAGACCGAGACGATCGCCGGCCGCTCGTCGAAGGCTCCCCCCAGCAGCAGGCGCTGCTCGGCCGTCGCCCAGCTGGCCTGCAGGCCGGCCAGCGAGGCCTCGAGGTCCGCGCGCATCGACTCGCCACCGTCCGGCTCCGCAGAAGCGAGGTCGGTCAGGTCATCAAGATCGGTGGCCCGCTGCTCGAGATCGGTCCAGAACCCAATCTCCTCGCGCAGCTCGTCCGCGCGCCGCAGGACCGCCTGGGCGCGGCCAGGGTCATCCCACAGGTTGGGGTCCGCCGACTGAGCGGTCAGCTCCTCGAGCTCGGCCTTCTTTGCGGGCAAGTCAAAGGCGCACCGCCGTGTCGGCGACGAGGCGCGCCAGGCGCTGAGCCTCGCTCCTAATTTCGTCCAAGGTCGGCGACGAGGGGGAGCTCTACCTCGGCCAGTCGGCTCGATCGGGAGCGGAGCTTGGCGGGGTTCACGCAGGGGCAGTAGCTCTGGCGCGGACACGCCCCGCAGTTGCCGTCACAACCCAGCGTCGCGGCATAGCTGCATCGCATGCAGTCGCGCTCGCACTGGATGAGGTCCTCGTAGGGGACCGATGGGTCCCGGAAGCGGGTGACGAGGGGAAGAGGGGTGGACGACGGATGGGGAGCCGGAGACGGGAGATCGGAGATCTCGATGTGAGCCTCGCCCGTCAGTTGCTTCACACGCTCCTCCGCCCACAGGGGCGCGCCGCTCCGAGGACCGACGTACCGTAGAGGAGCGCATCGTACCCGGACCGGCTCAGCCTGCCAACCCCCCAAATCTGGCCGAGCGGGCGTTCATGCGCCGTGGCAGCGCTTGTACTTCTTTCCGGAGCCGCAGTAGCACGGGTCGTTGCGTCCGATCTTGGTCGCCGCCCGTGCCGGCTGTCCGGCAGCGCCGGCGGCGGCCACGGC
>DATFEC010000062.1:0-4506 GCA_035251655.1 Candidatus Limnocylindria bacterium
CACGCCGGGCGACGACTATCCGCTCTTCGAGCTGGCGATCAGCCATGCGCTCTTCGGCGAACGCGGCGACCCCGACCAGTGGCCGCCGCGCTACACCTCCTGGCGGCCTCCCCGGTGAACGCGGCCACGCACGATCCGGGGCCGGAGGCGGCGAACCGACGGGCGAAGAAGGTCGCCGAAGCGGCAGCCGAGCCGCTGTCCATCGGTCAGTCGACGGTCCGCATCGGTACCGCGTCGTGGACGGATCCGACCATGACCGCGCCGGGGGTGTTCTACCCAACCGATGCCGACACGCCCGAGGAACGGCTGCGCTTCTACGCGACCCAGTTCCCCGTCGTCGAGGTCGATGCTACCTACTACGCCCTGCCGACCCGGCGGATGGGGGAGGCGTGGATGGAGCGCACGCCGCCCGACTTCCGGTTCGACATCAAGGCCCATGCCCTGATGAGCGCGCAGCCGTCGGAGGTCAAGCGGCTGCCAAGGGAGATCCGCGAGGAGCTGCCGGTGGAGCTGCTGGACAAGAAGCGGGTCTACGCCAAGGACCTGCCCGCCGAGATCCGCGATGCGATCTGGGCCGCGTTCCGGGACGGGATCATGCCGCTCTACTCGGCGGGCAAGCTGGGCGCCGTCTTCCTCCAGTATCCGCGCTGGGTCTTCCCCTCGAACGAGAGCCGCGAGGCGATCCTCGAGGCCAAGGAGCGGCTGGGGGACATCGACCTGGCGGTTGAGTTCCGCCACGGGTCGTGGCTGAACGACAAGAACGTGGGGCGGACGCTGGAGTTCCTCGAGAAGCACGGCATCGCGCTGGTCATGGTCGACGAGCCGCAGGGGATGAAGTCCTCGCTGCCGCCGATGGTCGCGGTAACCTCGCCCGACCTGGCCGTCGTCCGCTTCCACGGCCGTCGGGTCGAGACCTGGGAGGCGCGGGGCATCCCGGTTGTCGAACGGTTCCGGTACCTCTACGACCAGAAGGAGCTCGGGGAGTGGGTCGATCGCGTCGAGGAGGCCGCCACCGATGCCAAGGAGCTCCACCTGCTGATGAACAACTGCTACGCAAACTACGGCACGACCAACGCCCGCGAGATCGCCGCGCTGCTCGGGGCGAGCTGAGAGTCCGGGCGGGTTCGGTACGCCGGCCATTGTGTAGCCTGCCGACAGGAGGTTCCCGATGACCGATCAGCCGGCTCCGTCGCCGCCCGCCCGACCGCCTCGCTACAAGCAGGCGGTCCTGACCTGGCTGGCGGTCTACCCCGCCCTGACCCTGACCCTCGCCGTGCTCGGCCCGTTCATGGAGACGTGGCCGCTGCCGTTGCGGACACTCCTGGTCACCGTCCTGCTCGTCCCGATCGTGGTGTACGTGATCCTGCCGCTGCTGAGCCGCCTCTTCCGGAACTGGCTGCTCCCCTCCGCCTGACGGCCGCTGCCGAGAGGAGCGCGCACAGTGCACCGGGGTGATATTCTTTACTCATGGTGAATGAAGTAAAGAAGCGGACGCGAGGGAGCACCACTGTCAGCTCCAAGCACCAGGTCACCATCCCCAAGGGAGCGATGACCGCCGCCGGACTGCGCGCCGGTGACCGGCTGCGTGCCGAGCCCCAGGGTCAGGGTCGCGTGCTGTTCGTCCGCGTCGAAGATCCGATCAGCCGGCACGCGGGGAGACTGACCGGGGTGTACCGGTCTGGCGAGCTCGACGCCCTGCGCGACGAATGGCGCTGACCATCCTGGACGCCGGGGTGGTGATCGGCGTGCTGGACGCCGGGGATCCTCATCACGCTGCCGCTCGAAAAGCTCTGGCCGCGGCGCTGCACCGTGGCGACGCCGTGGCGGTCCCGGCCTCCGCTTATGCGGAGGCCCAGGTCGGTCCAGCACGACGTGGGCGAGCCGCCATCCGGTCACTGGACGAGTTCCTTGCTGACCTGCCGGCGGAGGTCGAGCCGATCACCCGCCAGGTGGCAGCCAGCGCGGCGCAGCTGCGGGCGAAGCACGGGTCCCGCCTGCGCCTCCCGGATGCGCTCGTGCTGGCCGCGGCGATTCACCTGAAAGCCAGTCGCGTCCTCACCACGGATGCGCGCTGGCCGGACGTGGGCGTGATCGTCGAGCGGGTCTGACTGGCCGGCGTCAGCCGTCATCGGTTCGTCATGCGGTCGACATACTGTTCAGGCTGCCATGGCCACCCTGCTCATCGTTGACGACGACCCAAAGATCCGCGACCTCGTGCGCCTGTACGTCGAGCGGGAGGGGCATCGCGCCGTGTTCGCGGGCGACGGGCTTGAGGCTCTCGCGGTGGCCCGCGAGCAGAAGCCGGCGCTCGTGCTGCTCGACGTCATGCTGCCCGGCCTCGACGGGTTCGAGGTCTGTCGCCAGCTCCGGGACGAGAGCGACGTCCCGATCGTCCTGCTCACCGCCCGCAGCGGCGATTCGGACAAGGTGGTGGGCCTCGACCTGGGCGCGGACGACTATGTCGTCAAGCCATTCAGCCCGCGCGAGCTCATGGCTCGCGTCCGGGTCCAGCTTCGCCGGAGAGCCGGCGAGACCGATGACCAGCCGATCCTGGCCGCACCCGGTCTCCGACTCGACCCGAATACGGCCGAGGTATGGCTTGAAGGTCGACCGGTGGCCGTCACCTCGACCGAGCTGCGGCTGCTGCAGGCCCTCATGCGCCGCCCCGGCCGGGTGTTCTCGCGGGACGAGCTGATCATGGCCATTCACGGTCACGACGATCCGGGAATCATCGACCGAACCATCGACGTCCACCTCGGGCGACTCCGTCGCAAGCTCCGAGACCGGGCGGCGGCGCCGGCATACATCGCCACCGTGCGATCGATGGGCTACCGCTTCATCGCCCCGGTCACCACGAACCAACCCGAGGGCTGACCGATGCTTTCGCTGCGCGCCCGCCTCATCGGTCTGTTCGTCGTCCTCGCCCTGCTGGTGGCCACCGTGATCGTCGTCGCCGTGCTCCAGTTCAGCGCGGAGCAGGTCATGCACCTGATCATGGAGGGCAACTACTCGGCGGCCGAGGCGCAGGCCATGTTCGACCAGTACGTGGTCCAGGTCCTGCTCATCGGGGCGGCGGCGGCGGTCGTGGTCGGTGCCGTGGCGGCGTGGTGGCTGGTGCGCCGCATCATGCGACCGCTGGACCAGCTCACCGAGGCGTCGCGCTCGATCGCGGTCGGTGATCTCACGGCGCGGGTGGCGGAGCCGCCTGAGGCCGAGCTGGGGCGGCTGGCCCAGTCCTTCAACCGCATGGCTGCGACCCTCGAGCGGACCGAGCATCTCCGTCGGGCGCTGATCGAGGACGTGGCGCACGAGCTCCGCACCCCCTTGACCAGTCTGCGCGGCTACACCGAGGCGCTGGCCGAGGGTGTGGTCGAACCGACGCCGGACATGCTGCGCACGGTCCAGGAGGAGATCGAGCGGCTGACGCGGCTGGTCGAGGAGCTTGATCAGCTGGCTCGCGGCGAGCCCGGCGAGCGGGTGCTCGCTCGGACCGAGGTTGACCTGGCGGTCATCGTCCGGCGCACCCTCGAGCTCGCGTCGCCCGAGCTTGCGCAGCGGCAGGTCGAGGTCAGGATCGAGGGTGCCGATGCGGTGCCCGCGCTGTGGGCGGACCCGGACGCCATTGGTCAGGTCGTGACCAATCTCGTCCAGAACGCGGAGCGCTATACCGATCCAGGCGGCACGATCACGGTCCGGCTCCGCGCGGAGGGCAACCGCCTGCGCTGCTCGATCGAGAACACCGGGACGGAGATCCCGCCCGACGAGCTGGAGCTGATCTGGGAGCGGCTGCACCGGGCCGACCGCTCGAGGGACCGCGCCAGCGGGGGAGCCGGGATCGGGCTGGCCATCGTTCGCCAGATCGTCGAGGCCCACGGCGGAACCGTCGGCGCTTCGTCGCGGGACGGCCGGACCGAGGTCTGGTTCAGCCTGCCGCTGGCCGTGGCGAGCTAGCCCTGGCGCGCCTACCCGGCGGGCGTCACCAAAACGACATCGGTCAGTTATCGCGACGACGCACCCGGGCGGGACGGTGTCGGTGATCGCCGGAGACGCCGGCCTTGTTGAGGACACCTGCCATGCGACGCACTTCGCTGGCCGTCACCCTCGTTGCCGTCCTGGGCCTGGCGCTGGCCGCCCCGGTCGGCGCCAGGGAGTTCGGCACCATCTATTCGGAGGGGGAGGCCTACCGCACCTTTGGCAACCCGGCCCGGGTGGATCCGGGGACCGGCACCGACCCGATCATTGCCTTTACCAACTTCGACCAGGGGGGCGTGGCCCAGTTCCCACCCGGCCCCGGCTCGCACGGCGGGCGGTGGCAGGTCTGGATGGCAACCTGGGTGGATCCCGGTGACGCGCACCTGCTCACCGATTTCGACGACATCATCGCGCTGGTGAACGCCGGCGAGATCACGCTCGTTCGAATGCCCGGGGCCGATTTCCGCTGCCCGATCCTGCCGAACGTCGAATAGCGTTGATACCGATGCCGCCGGCCCCTCGCGGGCCGGCGGC
>DATFEC010000055.1:0-2901 GCA_035251655.1 Candidatus Limnocylindria bacterium
GAGAAGTCGACACAGCAGGCGGAGCTCTTCGGCGGTGCGGCCGGGGAGCCGATGGACCGCTGCTACCACCTGTCCTGCGATACACCGGATCAGGTCAACGACGACGCGTTGGACGAGATGTCGGACGCCGCCGCCCACGTCCTGATGCTGCTGCTGACCGGGGAGCTGCTCCCGACCGAGACGAACTAGAAGCGGCGACCCGACGCCGAACTCAGATATGACGGAGGGGCGGCGCGATCCGCGCCGCCCCTCCGGGCGTTTGCTGGCGGGAACCGCTCCTAGCGGTCCAGCCGATAGTCGCTCGCGGGCGCCGGGGCGTCCGCTGCGTCACCAACACTGAACTGCCTCAACGAAGCGTCAGCCGACAACGAGGTCGCGGTCAGCGGCTCGTGGTCGAAGTTGCGCTTCGAGAAGAGGAGCACGGCGTGTGCTGCCGCATCGGACATCTGATCGAGACCGATCAGGCCCACGCCGCCAACGGTTCCTCCGCCGCTCCCGGCGAACGTGTCACAGGCGAGGTGATAGCACGGGTCGTACTGCTGCCCGGCCACACCGCCGTAGGTCAGTGCCTGCGCGGCCGTCTTGAGGCCTTCCGCCCCGGTGAACAGCCCACCGGCCGGGATGCCCGGCGTGGCGGAGAT
Source organism: Candidatus Limnocylindria bacterium (assembly GCA_035251655.1). GTDB lineage: Bacteria > Chloroflexota > Limnocylindria > QHBO01 > QHBO01 > DASTEQ01. Next base: position 642 of record DATFEC010000055.1, read on the forward strand.
GAACGGTCCGTAGTCGGACCGGCCGCTGAAGGGCGTTGGTTCCGACGCCAGCCCCTGCGAGGCGAAGTAGTCCGCGAAGACCCGTTCAATCTCGCCTGAACCCGGCGGTCCGGCCTGCACCTGACCCGGAGTCACGGGGAAGGCCGAGTTGTCTCCGTCGTAGACGAAGCGGACCATGTTCGGTGAGCCGACCATGTCGAAGTTCAGCATCATCTCGATCTGGCCGCGCTCGGCCGGACTGAGGCTGTCGACATAGAACTCGGACCCGATCAGGCCGCTCTCCTCGGCCGAGTACCACATGAACCGCAGCTTGTTGCGTGGCTCGCGGCCCTGTGCCGCGAACGTCTCGGCGATCTCGAGGATCGTGCCTGACCCGGATCCGTTGTCGTTGATCCCCGGGCCGGCTGGCACGCTGTCCAGGTGGGCGCCGATGATGACGACCCGGTTCGGATCACCGTCCGGCGTCTCTGCGATCACGTTTCGAGTGGTCCGCACCTCTGCCAACTGATCGCTCAGGAGATGAACCTCTACACCGGTCGGTCCGTTCAAGACGCCATTCCGCAGGCTATCCCCGACGGCGAACGAGGTGGTGATCGCCGGCAGATCCAGCGGAGGCGGGTTCATGGTCCCGAAGTTGAGCGCGGTCCGACCCGGATTTCCCTCGTTGAAAACGACGACCGCGATCGCACCTGCGGCGATGGCGTTCTCCGTCTTCAGCCGGAAAGTGCACGTCCCGCGTTGCAGCAGGGCGATGTTGCCGGCAACGAATCCGGCGAAGTCAGACGCTTCGCATCCGCTCGTGGACGCGTTCGGCTCGGGGCTGGGGACCACGAGGTCGACCGCCGACAATTCCGCGGTCACGTCGCCACTCCCCGAGTAGGAGATCGTGGCGAAGTCGACCCCGTCGACATAGTCCGTCGCGGGAGCGGTCAGCCGCTCGAAGACAGGCGGGCTCGCGTCCCCGACGAAGAGAAACTCGAACTCCTGGAAGCTGACCTCGTAGCCGGCCGCAAGCGCACGGTCATAGACGTACTGCGCTGAATCATCGTAGCCACCGAGGCCCGCCACCCGGCTCCCGCCGTTCGCGTCGGCAAATCCCTGGAATGCGGCCTGGTGCTCTCGAATCCCGGCGAGGGTGACTCCCTTCCGGAATCCCTGGGTCTGCTGGATCTCTGAGGTTGGATTGGCGCCGATGGTCGCCGGTGCAAGGCTCGAACCGGCGAGCAACACCGCCAGGACGGCGATGGCGATTGGACGTCCCGTGGATCGTGGTGCAGCCAATGGCTGGCCTCCTTTCGCGCGAAGACGCGCTTCGCCGCGACATGGACGGGAGGCCACGGCTCTTGGACGACCAACCTTACTTGCCGATTCCGCCGACGTCCAACCGACCTCCGCTTGCGACGGGGCAACTGCTACAGCGCCGCGAGCGCCTCTTCAAGTCGGGCGGTGGCCTGAGCGGGGCTCGTGTCGGAGGGGAACCATATCGGCTCCCCGAACACGACCTCTACGTCGCCGCGCAGCGCGCTTGTGGTCCCATTGAGGGCGCCATTCCGTCCTCCTGGCCAGTGTTTGTCGAGCCACGACATCCGGTTGATCCGGAGCTTTGTGGGCACCACGGCCGTGGCCGACTCCACCGCCACCAGCCCGGTCCCGGCAAGGAACGGCTTCATCGGTCCCCCGACCGTCAGCTCGCCTTCCGGGTAGATGAGGATGCTGAACCGCCGGTCGAGCCGTGCGCCGAGCAGCTCGAAGCTGCGCCGCGCCCCTCCCTCGCGCGCGATCGGGAACGCGTTGGCCAGCAGGCCGCCGGCCACGGCCATGGCCGGGTTGTTCCACACCCGCTCGGCCGATGCGGCGACCGAAAGGCGCCAGCGCCAGACGAAAGGCATTGACGACATCACGATCTGGTTATCGGTATGGAGGCAGTGGTTCGACGCGAAGAGAACGGGGCCCTCGAGGCCGGCCAGGTTCTCCTGCCCGCGGATCCCGATCCGGTAGAACAGGTTCAGGATCGGGGCGGTGAACAACTCCTGAAAGGTCATTCCCACGGCCCGTGTCACCGGGTGGAGCGGCCAGGCCAGGATCCCGGTTTCGTGCTTTGCCTTGCGCGAGGCATCGACCAGGGCGGCGATCTGGGCCACGGTCGCCTCCGGGTCGAGCGCCGTGTCGTCCACGAACACGCCCAGCTCTTCCTCGAGGACGCCGAGCATCTCGACCCGCTGGAGCGAGTCCATGTTCAGGTCGGACGACAGCCGTGCCG
>DATFEC010000052.1:0-4160 GCA_035251655.1 Candidatus Limnocylindria bacterium
GCGGTCACGCTACCTGGCCGTGGTCGACGGTCTGCTGCAGCGCGGTAGACTCGGAGCGTCTCGCGGGGCGTAGCGCAGCCTGGTAGCGCACCTGCTTTGGGAGCAGGAGGTCGACGGTTCGAATCCGTCCGCCCCGACCAAACCTGGAGGTCAACGACCGTCACATGCCGACAGCCGACGTGACCCGCCGCTCGGCGGGCGGCCTGCTGGTTCCGGTGGCGCCCACGTCGACTGGCTATCGCCTCGCCAAGCGCACCCTCGATATCGTCGGCGCCAGCGTCGGCCTGGCAATCGTCTCGCCGGTGCTCGGTGCCGTGGCAGTCTCGGTCAAGCTGGATTCGCCCGGGCCGATCCTGTTCCGCCAGATCCGGCTCGGCCGTGGCGGCCGGCCGTTCACGGTCCTGAAGTTCAGGACCATGCACCTGAGCGCCGACGAGCGCCGGCACCAGGATCACATTCGGGATCTTCTACGAACCGGCGATGCCGCCACGGAGGACACGACCTGGGCGCCGATCGCGGCGGATCCGCGCGTCACCCGGGTCGGCGGCTTCCTCCGCCGCTCACACCTGGACGAGCTGCCGCAGTTCGTGAACGTCCTGCGCGGCGACATGAGCCTGGTCGGGCCGCGACCCCCGATCCCCTACGAGGTCGAGCTCTACGAGCCGTGGCAGCTCCGTCGGCTGTCGGTGACCCCCGGCCTGACCGGGCTGTGGCAGGCCCACGGCTGGGGCCGGCTCCCGTTCGCCGAGGGCGTGAAGCTCGACCTTGAATATGTCGAGCGACGCTCATTCGGCCTCGACCTGCGGATCATCCTGCGGACGCTGTGGCAGATCCTCGCGGGTCGTCAGTTCTGACCTCGGCCGGCCACGTCATCGAGCCGAGACCGAGCAGGAACCAGAACAGGAACGCGGCCGTGTTGCCTTCGAGCAGCATCGTGGTCACGGTCGCTACGCACAGGACGGCAATGGCCGACACCACCCCGGCGGGAACCGCGAAGCGGCTCCCGCCGGCGCCCCGGAGCGCGCGAATCGGGGCATAGGCCGCGGTTCCCAGGACGGCGAGGAAGGCAGCCACGCCGAGCGCCCCACCCTCGACGCCGAGGTGCAGCCAGAAGTTGTCCACCGTGCGCTGGTTGGTGAGCAGCGCGCTGGTGCCGTACTGGTCGTGCACCGGCGACCCGAAGACCGAGGCGCCCGCCCCGCCGTAGCGTCCCGGGCCGACCCCGAGCAGCGGGTGCTCTTCGACGATGGGAAGCGCGTTCAGGATGAGCAGCGCCCGCAGGTCACGGCCCTCACCGACGTTTTCCAGGCGGCTGACGGTCGTCGCGAACGGGTCGTAGCCCGACACGCCGCCGGCGAGGAGACCTTTTGGCATGACCACCGCGGTCACGTACGCCACGAGCAGGACGGCGACGAACGCGAGCAGCGCCCGGCGGTCGATGATCAGGGCCACCACCCCGAACCCGACCAGGACCCCCAGCCACGAACCACGCGAGTAGGTCAGCAGCAGCGCCAGGGTCAGTGCCAGCGCGGCGCCGGCCACCAGCCACCGGCGGCGACCAGGCGGCATCCGAACCAGGCTGAACATCGTGAACGGCAAGGTCATCCCGATGAGGGTGCCGAGGATGTTCGGGTCTCGGACGAGCGACCCCATGCGCGCCCCTTCGCCGGATCGCCCGGTGACCGGGGTAATGCCCAGCAGGTCCGGAGAAAGGACGGCCTGACCGATGGCGACCAGCGAGGTGATGGTCACGACGATCGCGATCGCCCAGATCGCCTGCCTCCGCTCGTCGTGGGAGAAGCCCACCATCCGGGGCAGGTAGAACAGCACGGCGGCATCGAGCGTGAACAGCATCCCGGCCGCGGCGACCTGGGGCGGCACGGCGTTGACGAGCGCCGACAGCACGCTGATGGCCAGGAAGACGCCGATGGCCGCGGTTACCGGGTGCCGGAGGGCGCTGACCAAGGTCCCGCGCCGAACCGCGATCCAGGCCAGGGCACCGGTCATGACCAGCAGGAGCGCTTCTGACGACAGGCGCGCGACCGCCTGCACCTCTTCGGGGAGCAGCCGTTGCCCGGCGTACAGGTCGACAAGGGGCGGCGAGAGGACGAGGACGACGAGCATCACCCGCGGCCAGCGCAGGGCGGCCACGCCGAGCAGGCCAAGGAGGACAACGCCGGACAGGATGAAGGCCGCGGTCCCGAGATATGCCGCCAAGACGGTGATCGCGGTCAGGGCCACGGCCACGATGGCGAAGGGCCGAGGCGAAACCGACTGCAAGTGCTGTTCGAAGGTCAGCGCTCCGCTCGTGCTCATCCGCCGAGCGTCTCGGAATGCTTCGCGGCCTGGACCGGCACCTCGCACCGATTGTATGGCCATCGCCGCATGACCATCAGGAAGGGGGCCCGTCTTCGAGCGAGGCGAGGTACCACCCAACCAGCGCGGACTCATCGCCGACGAGGTTGGCCATCTCGACCCGGAGGGCGTCCCGCCTCGGGATGAGAAGGTAGTAGGCCTGGGGGTTGATCGGCAGGTCCACGTATCCGGGCCAGCCGAGCACGACCCGCTCGACGTCCTCCGATGCGATGAGCGGAGCGAGGCTGGCGAGGTTGCCGGCCTGGCTCCGGGGAAAGTCGGTGGTGACGGTCTCCGAGACTGCGCTCAGCAGACCCGGAAGTGCGATCACAAGGTTCGTGGCGGCGACCCGCTGCTGGAAGGCGAGGAGAAACTCCTGCTGGCGCGCGGCGCGGAGGAAGTCGTCTTGAGTCTCGACGGTCCCATCGGGCATGGTCATCGTCCCCTGCCGGATACGGGCGAAGGCAAGGGCGTGGGCACCGTCGTAGTGATGGCAGCCCGCCTCGAGGACGATGCCGCGGCCTTCCCAGGTGGGGCCGCCGTAGCGCGGATCTTCCAGCGTGCCCGGGAGGCAGAGCTCGATGCCGCCCATCGCGTCGACGAGGGCGGCAAACCCGAGCAGGTCAACCCACGCGACGTGCTGGATCTCGAGGCCGAGGTACAACCCGATCGACCGGCGCAGCGTGGACACGCCGCAGTCTTCGCCGGCCGGCAGCTCGGGGCACCAGAGGGCCGGGTCGCCGTTGGCGGCCGACGCGAGCTCGTTGACTCGACGCGGGAAGACGCCGCCCGCATAGATGCGGCGGTCCGGTAGGGGGACGAATCCGGTGTCGCGTGGGACGCTGATCAGGGCTGCGCTGCGGGACACCGGGTCGATGGAGGCGACCAGCAGGGTGTCGGTGTTCTCGTCCGCGCGCCCCGGCCCGCTGTCGAGTCCGATGAGCAGGAAGTTCACCCGCTCGGTCCCATCCCAGCCGTAGGTCGGGTCGGAGGGATCCGGGTGCGCGGTGCTCGGCGGTTCGTACGACGAGCCCGCCGGCGGGTCGAAGATCCTTGCCAGGGCCCGGTCGGCGGCCACCGTGGCCGTCGCCAGCCAGGTGTGCATCCCCACCGTGACCACCATCAGCAGGACGACCACCGCAACGGTGGCGGGCGTGCGCCGGCCATTGGGAATCGGTCTCAGCCCGGCTTCACCGATGGCGACGAGTCGCCAGGCGAGCAGGCCGATGTTCAGGACGAGCACCGCTGCCAGTGCGCCGGGAACGATCAGCGACCGGAGCAGGATTTCGGTGCCCATCAGCAACGCGCCAAGGATCAAGCCGAGAAGAATCAGGATCGGTGCCGCAAAGAGCAGACCGAGGCGTGTCCGTCCGGCGTAGGCTTGGCCCAGCCCGGGCAGCACGAACGACAACGCCGCGGCGAGCGCGGCGTTGGGTCGGCGAGCCTCCCGGCGTGCCGGGGGCAGGTCTGTCATGTGGACACCATGAAACAGCGACGGGGACCAAGGCGGGAATCCGAGTATAGCAAGCCGGTCGTCGCGTCCCGGAAGCGTTGCCCGTCGGCACCGCTGGGGTGGTACGGAAGGGTTAGTACCTTTGCGCCCCCCGGCGAGCCGCTCCTAGACTGTCGACACCGAGACGGAGCGTGACGACAGAGCAGATTTTCCTCCTCGTGAGTGGGCTGGTGGCCGGGCTGATCGTGATCGCCGGCCTTGTGGCATTGGTCACCGGCCGTGGCCGCGTCCGGTCGGACGGCCTGCAGCCGGTCGGTCCCGGCCCCGGCCTCGAGCCCCCCGCCCGTGACAA
>DATFEC010000060.1:0-2588 GCA_035251655.1 Candidatus Limnocylindria bacterium
CATCTTCGGGGCGATCCTGATCCTGATCGGGGGTTGGTTCCTCGTCCAGCAGTTCGTGCCCTGGCTGAACTTCGGGACCCTGTGGCCGATCGGGCTGGTGGTCGTCGGCGTCATCATCCTGGCCGCCGCCCTTCGCCGCGGGGGCTGACCCCCCGAAGCGCTCCGGCCAGCGGCCACTGAGCAGGTCGCGGCCGAACGAGGCGAACGAGGCGGCTGCCAGGGACACGAAGGTGGCCAGCGCCAGGATGAGTGGGTTGGCGCTGATGAGCGGCGGCCGCTCCCCCTGGGGCGGATCCGGGAACTGGAAGGCGTAGTTCCACGGTGGCAGGGTCCGCGCGGCGTTGATGTACCAGTCCGGCATGGCGAGCGCCGAGTTCAGCGGGTAGATGAGGAGCCCGGTGATGGCCACCGCCACCAGGAAGGCGATGCCGTAGTCGCGAAGGTATCGGTCGCGGAGGATCTCGTCGAGCACGTAGGCGATGGCCACGAACCCGAACAGGACCGCGGTCAGGTAGTGGTACTGGAAGGTCGCCCGCTCGACCCGGGCCCAGGGCACGAACTGGAACGCGAAGGCGGCAGTGACAAGCAGCAGCGCCCAGGAGCGGCGCCGCCAGGCGAGGAGCAGTGACACGACGACCGCCGGGACGCTCGCCCAGAACAAGGCCGGGTTGCCGCCGTTGTAGGTCACCGCGACCCGGTTGAGGTCGAACGAGTGGCTGTAGAACCAGACCGGCTTGAGGTCGAGCGGCCAGCTCCACCACGGCGAGCTGGCGACGTGGCCGGCCTGCAGGCCAAAGTGGTAGCCGAACATCTGGGCATGGAGGTGGTCGAGCGACCACCCGTACCCGATGCCGCCCTCGAGTGCCACCGAATGGCCCATGTTCAGCCACGGGATGTAGGTCGCCACGTACACCCCGAGCGGAATCACCACCAGGCAGACGAAGATCCAGGGCCAGGCGAAGCCGCCCATCTCTGACGGCAGGTACCAGCGCGCGTCGGATGCAGGGCGGCGGAGACTGCGGATCGCACGGAGCACGAGCAGGACGGCGGTGACGGCCAGGGCGATGAGCACCGGCCACCAAGCCTCGATCCCGCGGAACAGCACGCCGAACCCGAGCTCGACCAGGCTCCGGGGCTCGTGGCAGAGGCCGTCCCCGCAGTCGAGCGTCTGGAAGCCGACCGCAAAGGCAAGACCGATGGCGCCGACCACGATCGCGGTCGCCGGCACCGCCCACAGCTCGGCCGGCTGGAGCCGGACCGGTTTGACCCAGGCGACCCCGAGGGCGAGGACCAGGGTCGCGACCATGATCACGAGGAACGGCCATGGCGCTTCCAGGCCGATGGCGATGGTCGCGAAGCCGGTCGCGGCCACGACCAGGAACCGGCCAAGCTGCGAACGGAGGAGGACGAGGAACCACAGACCGATGAGCGCGTACCAGCCCACCCACTTCGATCCCGCGGCGAGGCCGATCATGACCCCGACGAGGGGCAGGATGATCCAGGCGCTGCGTTGCCAGCGCCCACCCCAGATCGGCCAGAACAGGGCGTAGGCGGCCACGATGAAGACGGCGACGAAGATGTCGTTCATCGCGATCCGGCTCATGGCGAAGCTCATGAGGTCGATGGCCACGAACACGCCGGCCAGGATCGCGATCGAGCGGCGGCGGAACAGCATCGCTGTCAGGAGGTAGACGAGGCCAGCCAGCAGGGCGCCGAAGATCGTGGCCGGGAACCGCCAGGCGAACGCGTTCTGGCTGACGTCGATGCGCACCAGCTCGGGTGGGTCGGCCTCGGTGCCCACGATGAGCCGGCCGTGGTCATCGGTCTGGGAGTGGTCGCTGATGTCGAGGGCCATGACCGTGGGCAGGCCGGTGATCGCGACCTCGTCGTAGACCCCGAATCCCGACCGGCTGTCGCCGTGCGGCTCGATGATCCAGACAGCGCCCTCGCCGCCGACGAAGACCAGGTTGGCGACGGGATCCCAGCCGAGGGCGGTGGCTGGACCGGGGAGCGCCACGGTGTCGTCGGGGGTGATCTCGCCGCCCCGCAGGATCATGACCCCGCCGGTGGTGGCCGGGTGCTCCTCGTTCGCGGCCAACGGCCCGACCGGGATCCAGGTCAGCTGGCTCGTTCCGCGGCCACTGGTCATCATCGGGCCCAGCGGAGTCGAAGGCACGGATTCCGTGCTCTCGGTGGCAAGGGTCGTCGCGTCCAGGGTCTGGACGGTGCTCGCGGCCACGTCCAGGACGAGGACGCGAGCGGTGACCGGGGTGTCGCCGCCGACGGCCACGACGTACGAGACCGCATCCGCGTCCATCTCGCGGCGGACGAGCTCGACGCCGGTGACGCGCTCGAAGACGGCCACCTCGTCGGGCCCGCGGACGACGAGGACGGACTCGTTGAGCGGGGCGACGATCTGGCGGACGCCGTCCATCCCGGACTCGATTCCCACGCCCTCCGGCGGCGGTGCCCGCTCACCCTGCCGGGACAGGAATGCTGTGAGGTCGAAGGTCGCGATCGTGCCGTCCGAGCGGAGCCCCGCCAACAGGCGTTGGGTCTCGGGGTCGAACACGAGGCTCGTCACCCGG
>DATFEC010000305.1:0-3381 GCA_035251655.1 Candidatus Limnocylindria bacterium
GCGTCTGGAGCTACACCCCCGGATGCAGGAAGTACCCAAGAGCGAGGGCGATGAGCCCCATCACCACCACGATCGCCATGAGACGCGGGGCGATCGTTCTGGGCTTGGAAGTGTAAGTAGCCATGTCGACCTCCTCAATTCCTTTGGCCCGGGACACTAGAACGGAAGTACTGGTCCATGCCAGTACCTCTGGGCCGCGCTCAGAGGGCTCCGGTGAGGTCCGGTCTAGAGAATTGGATAATGGTTGTTGCTCCCTGGCACCGGAATCGAGGCGTCTCGGGAGCCGGGGAACCGAGTTGGGCGTGGGGAGCCCCGACGTCACTTGTGAGTGGCCAGGTCCGCGGCCGCGCGCCGCGGCGACCCGCTTGACCCCGCGCCCGGCGTGGTAGATACTGAACCAGATGGTTCAGTATCCCGAAGCCCGACTCGATGCTTCGTTCGCCGCCCTCTCGGATGTCACCCGGCGTGGCGTCCTGGAGCGTCTCGGACGTGGCGATGCGTCGATCACGGATCTGGCCGAAGCGTTCGAGATGACTCTCACGGGCATGAGGAAGCACGTCGGGGTGCTGGAGCACGCCGAGCTCGTGACGACCGAGAAGGTCGGGCGGGTGCGGACGTGCCGGCTCGGACCGCGCCGGCTCGAGGACGAGACCGCGTGGATCGCGCAGCAGCGGCGAATGTGGGATGCCCGGTTCGACGAGCTGGAGCAGGTCATCGCCAAACGACGACAGAAGGAGCGGAACGATGGACACCCGAAGCGCAGCTGAGGCCACCCCCTCGATGGATCGCACGACGGTCGAGCGGACGTCCGACCAGGAGCTGGTCGTCACCCGGACGATCGACGGCCCCCGGGAGGTCGTGTTCGAGGCTTGGACCGATGCCGAGCTGTTCCGGCAGTGGTGGGTCCCGAAGTCGCTCGGCGTCAAGCTGCTGTCGTGCGAGATCGATGCGCGGGCCGGCGGCGGCTACCGGCTCACATTCGACACCGGCACCGCCGAGCCGATGGCCTTCTTCGGCCGCTTCCTGGAGGTCACCCCGCCCGCGCGCCTCGTCTGGACCAACGAGGAAGGCGACGGCGGCACGGTCGTCACAACCGCGACCTTCGAGGACGACCAAGGCCGGACGCGGTTGGTCATCCACGATCGTTATCCATCGAAGGAGGCGCTGGACGAGGCGGTCGCGTCCGGCGCGACGAGCTGGAATCCCGAGACGTTCGACCAGCTCGACGAGCTGCTCGTCAGGCTGGGCACGAGCACGCGTCGGTAGGCGTCGCGGGCTCAGGACGTTCGTGATTCGCTAGGTTCCGGCCATGGGGCGCCAAGAATGGGCGGGAGGCGAGCGTGGATAGGAAAGAGGCGGGCTCGATCGCCGATGCCATCGTCGCCGAGTTGCGTTCCGTTCCATACGACAGGCTCACCAAGCGCCTGCTGGGTGAGATCGAAACCCGGGAGGTGACCGGGCCCAGCGGCGTGACGTACCAGGTGGAAAGTCAGGGGCTTTGGGACACCGGCAAACCCGGTCCCTTGCGGGTGATCGTCGGGGTCGACGACGGAACCCTCCGCGGTGCCTTCCGACCGGTGGACCGCCACTTTCTCGTCGGCTGACCAGCCGGGCAGGCCTAACGCTCAGTCGTCGGGCATTACCCGTCGCTCACCCACCGGTCGGTTCGTGTCCGGGAACGCGAGGGAGCCCGCCGCGACCCACCACTCCATCGCGTCGTAGGCGAGGCGACCGGCCTGCACCGAGGGATCCCCGTCCGAAAGCCGCTTCGCCTCATCGATCCCGCAGGCAAAGCTCGATAAGCCGCGCATGGCGACGTCGGACTGCTCACGGAGCGGGCCGTTGACGACGAGGACCCCCTCGCGCCGCAGCTGAGCGCGGTAGGCGAGGTGCTGTGCCTGGAGCGCATCGAGCTCGGTGTCAGACATCTCCGGCGCATCGGCAGGGCGACGGAGCAGGACGAGCGTGTAGACGTCGAAAGCGTCCGGGATGTTGGGGTCGCGCGGCACGGGCGACAGGATATGCGCGCGGTCGATAATGAGCAGGGGCCGTTACGAGTCCGCGGGGCCGGTGGAACCGTCGGGCCAGGCTGCAATGCACACGCGATTCCCGGCACGGTCGGCCAGGATCCAGCTCCTCGGCGCCTCGGAGTCGTCGACGATGCGGCCGCCCGCGGCCAGCGCCGCCGCGACGCGGCTTTCGGCGTGCTCACGCGCGAGGGACACGTCGATGTGCATCGCGTGCCGCAACGGCTTGGCCGCATCGAGCTCCTGCATCCAGACCGTGGATCCGTGGCCGAGCGGGTCGACGCCGTTGTCGTCGGCCGCCGGCGTCGGCCTGTAACCGAGGACAGCACGCCAGAAGCCGACGTCGATTGCGTCGGCCTTCGCCGAGACGGCCAGCTGCACCTCCTGCACGGCTGCGCGGTCGGCGACCGCGCCGTGCTCCCGCGCAACGGCCGAGACGGCCCGCGCGAGCTCAATGTGCCGCGGCTCGAGCGCCCAGAGGTCGCGGCTCAGCCGCACGGTGAGGCCGACATCGGCGACAGTGAGCAGCACACCGGAGCCATCCAGGCCAGGGATCCCCGTCATCGCCTCCGCCAGGCGAGCGGCCTCGCGAGCGGATTGGACGCGGAAGACGGCCGTCGCCCCGCCGTGGAGCACGACCCAGTCGTCGACGCCGTCCGCGGCGAGGAACGCCTTCCAGCCCTGCTCGCTCATCCCTTCGGACTATGCCTCGGCGACGGTCGGGCGGGTGGCCAGGACCACCGCCAGACCGATGAGCGCAAAGACGACGCCTACCGGCGCTGACGCGACGCGGATTTCCGTGCCGCCCAGGGTGATCGCGATGTCCTCCACCATACCGACGAAGCCACCGATGAACATCGCGGCGCCGACCAGGATCACGATTCCACCCATCAACAGGCCGATCGTGCTGTCGCGGCTGTCCTTGGCGGCTGCTTGGCGAAGCTCATCCGGCGTCGCGACCGCATCGGCGGTCGCGTCCCGCGGAACTGTCACCACTGCCATGGCTGCTCTCCCTTGCTGCCGGGGTGTGTCTTGGGCTGAGGATAGCCCCGGCCGAAGGCCATCGGTTGATACCAACCTGGAATGACGGCATCCAAGGCCGTTATGTCGCCGAGCGCAACCGCGACCGATGCTGCGACCGGCAACCCCCTGCCGAGGAGAACCCGATGAGCCGCGTCGAAAAGTCACTTGAAGTCAACGTCCCGATTCGCGTCGCCTACGACCAGTGGACCCAGTTCGAAGAGTTCCCGCGCTTCATGGAAGGCGTGAAATCGGTCCAGCAACTGGACGATACGCACCTCCACTGGAAGGCGGAGGTCGCCGGACAGCAGAAGGACTGGGACGCAAGGATCGT
>DATFEC010000031.1:0-4427 GCA_035251655.1 Candidatus Limnocylindria bacterium
GATGAGGGTCAGGTTGCTCCCCGACAGCCCCTTCAGGCCATGGCTGGTGAGCAGGATCCGCATCCCGTTCCCGTTGTCGAAGCCGCCGGCGGGACCGACATCATCGAGCGGGTGCGGGTCGCGGTAGACGAGCCGCTCGTAGGGGTCCGCCCGGTTGGCGATCGGATGGTCGCCGCGGATGACCCAAACCTCGCCGTCGGCAGTCGATGGGAAGACATCCCGGGCGGCGATGACATGACTGTCGGCGTCGAGATGGAACCGCATGCCCTCGCCACGCTCCCAGAACCGATTTGCATCGGCCAGGCTGTCAGGCGGGTCGGCCTCGATGGCCAGGGTCTCGGTCTCCGGGTCGAGGCCGGTACCGGTCAGGGCCACGAGTCGCGGACTCGACAGCTCGGTCAGGCTGAAGAACTCCACGACGTTGGCACGGAGGACGATCTCGTCTCCCACTGCCGGGATATACGGCGCTCCGCCGTACAGGCGAAGAATGTCCGCGAAATTCCCCATGAACACGAAGACGCCGTCGGAGCTGTTCGGATCACCGTCGTCGGTCGCCGGGGTGTTCTGGACGAAGATGCCGAACTGGTTGCCGCCGGAAGCCGTGCGGGCCAGGAACTTCTCGGTGACCAGCCCGTGGACGATGACAGCCGAGCCGGTGCCATTACCAGTCGGCGGGGCAAATGGTGACCGATGAATGAACCCGTCATCGGTATCGCTGACCGTGCCCTGCACCTCACCGATGGTCCGGACCGGCTCGACGGTCACCGTCAGGTTGCAGGTGCCGGACTCTGGCGTCGCGTCGTTGTTCGTGGCGCGCACGACGACCGCGTACGAGCCGATCGGCGTCGTGTCACCGACGGTGACGGTCGCGCTGGCGATGCCGTCGACCGTGCCCGCCGGGGTGGTCGCCCCGATCGTTATCGTGCCCGGGTCGGGGGTGACGCTGTCGATGGTGAGGCTGGTGACGACGCCATCGGTGTCGCGCCCGGTCACGTTCCGGGTGGCCGGGTAGCCATCGGCCGCGAACAGGGTGTTCCCGCAGGTCGCCACCGGGAGAATGGCCGCGGTCCCGAAGGTCTGGCCGGTGTTGACCGCCCCGAAGGTCTGGGCCATCGGCGCTGCCCAGGTGAAGTCTTCGTAGTCCGTGCCCGCGCCTTGGAGTTGGAGGGACTGGCCGAGCGCCTCGCTGCCATTCTCGGACACGCCGATATCCGTGCTCAGCAGGCCGTCCGCTGCTCCGCCAACAGCGGTGAATGTCCCCTCGAAGCTCAGGAACTGAACGACCGTCGCTCCATTCACGAGCGCCACACCGTCCGGCGACCCGTTCTGGATGCCGTTGACAGCGTAATTGACGACGACCGTGCCGAAGCCAGCCTGCTGATTGGGGATGAGCCCGCTCAGAGCGTCGGTGTCGTACACCGCGCCTCCGGAGCCGTTGTAGAGGACGATCGACCAGCCGGTCAGATCGGTGCCGGCAGGGCCCGCGATCTCGATCGCCTCACCGGCATCGGTGCCGGTGTTGTCGTAATGGATCTCGTTGATGAATACCGATGTCGCGGCGCGGACCGGGCTCGAAGCGACGGGCAGCAATCCCGCCAGGAGCGCCAGGGCGACGGCGGCAATCAGGAGCCGGTGGCGGGCGGGAAGGAACGTGCTCGAGGCTGACACGGCAATCCCTCGCGTACGGATCGGTCTATGCCGGCGTGGGCGCGCACCGGTGTCGGCGCCAACCCTACCCCCGTCCAGCGGATCTCGCCACTCGGCCCGACCGGCGACCGTGGATGGGACTTTCGGTGGCGATTTTGGGGGCGATACGAATCCGCACGCCGGCGTGGGCTACCTGGCGTCGAGAGTCGCGTTCCGGTACGAGCTGCGCTCCAGCCAGCGGAAGAGGAAGAACGCGGCGAAGGCGTAGGCCATACCGATGACGAACTCGATCGCGATCAGGCTCCCGACCTCGGCCAGGGTCGCGCCGTCGATCGCCTGCCGGACCGCCTGGAGCCCGTGAGTGAACGGGAGGACCTGGCTCACCGCCTGCATCCACTCGGGGAGAGCCTCGAGCGGGATGTTCACGCCGCAGAACAGGAGGAACAGGAACACGAGCAGGTTCGCGCCGAATAGCCCGTCCTTCAGGCGCAGGGAAATGCCGCCCTGGACCGCGCCGATGGCGGAACAGGAGAACGCGGTCACGATCATCGCCAGGACCATGACACCGAGCGTGGCCGCATCGAAGCGGACGCCGAGGAAGATCCAGCACAGGGCGAAGCCGTATGCCGACACGAGGAACCCGTTGACGATAAACGGGATGAACCGCCCGCCGAACAGCGCGGCGCGGTTGGCCGGGCTGGCCATGAGAGCTGGCAGCGTCCCGAACCACCGCTCGTTGGCGACGGCCATGGTCATGCCGTAGATCCCGGCCATGGAGCAGACCTGGACCGCGTTGCCGATGGCGAAGAACTCCGGATCCATCCCCGTCGCGTAGCTGCCCAGCGCGGCAAAGAACAGGATCTGGAAAGTCGGGGCGCCGAGCAGGGTCGGGATGTAGATCGAGGGCCGCGCCCAGTTGAACAGCGCGGTGTAGCTCAGCCGGCCGCCGTTCCAGAAGATCCGCCAGTTCGCGCGGAGCGAGCCCGGCTGGGAGGGAACGGTCGAGGCGGGTATGGCGGTCATGGAAATCGGTCAGGCCAGGTTGAGAGTCGCGTCACGTCGCGCCTTGTCGATGACGTAGACGAGAACCCGGCGGGCGACGACGTAGTAGACGAATGCCAGGACCACGCACATCACGATCGCCAGCCAGGGCGGCTCACTGCCGATGGCGGCGCCGCGGATCGCCTCGACCGCCCAGGTCGGGACCAGCACCCAGCTGATCGGGCCCAGCCAGCCGGGGAGGAGGGCGAGCGGCACGAGCATCCCGGTCGCGATCCAGACCGGGTACTCGAGAAGGTTGCTGAGCGCATTCGCATGGCGGTACAGGACGAAGGTCGTCGCCAGCAGCATGCCCATGATGCCGAGGCCGATGACCGCAGCCAGCAGTGAGAGCGGCAGGATCAACGGGTAGTTCGCCTCGAGCGGCATGCCGAACAGGAGCACGCCCCAGGCCAGGGTCGCGATCATCGAATAGAAGCCGAAGGTGGTCGTGGCCAGCGTCTGGCCAAGCAGGGTGAGGTCATAGCGCCGGGGCGCTGCCACCAGCAGCTCGAGTGTCGACTCCCAGCGCTGCCAGGCAATGGCCCCGCCCCCACCGAACAGGGTCGTCGACCACACGCCCATCATCCCGGTCCCCAGCGCGGCGAAGAGCAGCGTCTGCTCGCCAGCGGCCTCGCCCCCGACCTCGAACAGGAAGAACGCGATCGTCGCAAAGATGACCGGCTGGACGACCGCGGTCAGGATGAAGAAGTCGCTGATCAGGAAGATCCGCATCGTGAACGCCCAGACCCGCGCGACCTGGTGCACGTTCGATCGGAACGAGGCGAGCGCCGACATCGGTCAGGCCACCGCCGCCGCCCGCGCGGCCCCGTTCCCGTCCTCGCCGCCGGTGGTCGCGATCAGATGGACATAGGCGTCTTCGAGGGTGGGCTCGCGGGCGGAAATCTTGCCGATCCGGGTATCGCCCAGCTGCTGAATCAGGCGCTGGGTGATCTCGGTCCCCCGCTCGGACTGGACGAGGAGGATCTGGGACTGATCCTGGTCCTCGGTGTTCACGGCGATCACATCCGGGTCGGCCCGCAGCCGATCGACCGCTTCCGCGGTGACGCCGTAGGTCTCGATCTCGACGATCGTTCGGTTGGCGATGACCGCCTTCAGGTCGGATCCGGTGCCGGTGGCCACGATCTTCCCCCCGTTGATGACCGCAATCCGCTCGCAGAGCTGGTCCGCCTCGAACATGTAGTGGGTGGTCAGGAGGATGGTCTTGCCCGCGTCGACCAGCGCGGCAATGGTCCGGCGCAGCTCCCGTGCGCCCACCGGGTCGAGACCGATGGACGGCTCGTCCAGGAACAGGACCGGCGGGTCGTGGAGGAGGCCACGGGCGATGTGGAGCCGCTGCCGCATGCCGCGGGAATAGCCCTCCACCTTCTCGTTCTCCCGCCCGGCCAGGCCGACGAGGTCGAGGAGGGCATCGATCCGCGGTCGCTGGGCAGCGGGTTCCACGCCGTACAACTCGGCGAAGAAGCGCAGGTTGTCGAGCGCGCTGATCCGGTCGTACAGGCCGCGTTCGCCGCCGAACACGTAGCCGATCCGCTTGCGGACTTCGGTCGTGTCCGCGACGACGTCGTAGCCCATGACCCGGGCCGAGCCCGAGGTCGGCAGGAGCAGGGTGACGAGCATCTTGATCGTCGTCGTCTTGCCCGCCCCGTTGGGCCCGAGGAGGCCGAACAGCTCCCCGTGACGGACGTTGAAGCTGATGCCCCGGACGGCCTCGACCTCCA
>DATFEC010000282.1:0-4403 GCA_035251655.1 Candidatus Limnocylindria bacterium
TTCCCGAAGTTGACGCTCAGCGCGTTGTTGGGCCCGCCCGCCACGTAGGCGTCGTCCGCGGCCCACGCCCCGAAGGCCTCGAAGGCGGCCTTGATCTCGGGCGATGACCAGGCCAGCTCACCCTGGACCCACTGGTCGTAGACGTCCGGGCCGGACTGGCGGAGGACAAGGTCCTCGACCCAGTCGGTGCCCGGCCACCCGCTGTCGCCGCCGGACTCCAGCCCGACGCCCCACGGGGTTGTGCCATCGGCCTGAATCTGGTCAACCAGGGCCTCGAAGCTGGCCCAATCGGTGGGAACCTCGTACTCGGCCGCTGCGAAGGCCTCTGGGTTGTACCAGATAAGCCCCTTGGGCGAGACCTTGATGAAGATCCCGACGAACGTGCCATCCACGGTGCCGGCGTCGATCCAGCCCTGGTTGTACTCCTCGGCCATGGTTTCAACGTCGATCACGCCGCTCAGGTCAAGGGTGTCCCCAGCGCGGGCGAACTCGGCCATCGCGCCGGGGTTGGGCAGGCCGGCCACGTCAGGGGGGTTCCCGCCCTCGATGCGGGTCGTCAGGATGGTGGACAGGTCGCGGTTGCCTTCGTACTGGACCTCGACTTCATTCGCGTCCACCCATGGCTGGATCATGGCCAGGAAGTTCTCCTGTTCCGTGTCGGTCCAGGTGGCCAGGATGGAAATGGTTCCACCCAGTGGGCCGGCGCTCTCGCCCGGGGCCATAGAGGTTTCCGGGGATTCACTGGCCGATGACTGGCACGCGGCCAGCACCAGGGCGAGCACCGCCAGCGCGGCGGTGGCTGTGCGAGGGATGGTCTTCATCCGAACTCCTCCATTTCGTGGATCGGCTTTTCTCCTTGCTCGGCAAACCCTCATGCCATGAGCGACTGCTCGCTCTCGGCGTCGAAGAGGTGCAGGTTGTTCAGGGCCACACCCAGGCTGACCCGGTCTCCGGGCTTCACCTGACGGGCGCTGGGGATGATGGCCACGATCTCGTTGCCTTCCGTCTTGGCGTGGATCAACTCCTCGTTGCCCAGGAACTCCACGACGTCGACCTGTGCCGGAAGGGCCAATACGCCGTCCTGGCCGTCGACGATGTCCAGGTGCTCGGGGCGGAACCCGAGCACCAGCGACGTGCCTGCCGGTCGGGCGGTGGCGATCTGCCCCGCGGCGCCGCCCAGCGTCAGCATGGTCTCGCCGAGCTTCACCCCGCCCGGCGTCGTCTGAACAGTGGCGAAGTTCATGGCGGGCGATCCGATGAAGCCGGCGACGAAGACGTTGTTGGGGTGGTCGTACAGGTCTCGCGGCGTCCCGGCCTGCTGGAGCACCCCGGCATTCATGACCGCGATCCGATCGCCCATTGTCATGGCTTCCACCTGGTCGTGGGTGACGTACAGGGTGGTGGTCCCGATCTGGCGCTGGAGGCGGAGAATCTCGGCGCGGGTCTGGACCCGCAGCTTGGCGTCGAGGTTCGAGAGCGGCTCGTCCATCAGGAATACCGCCGGTTCGCGGACGATGGCCCTGCCAAGCGCCACCCGCTGCCGCTGTCCCCCGGACAGGGCCCGGGGCTTGCGCTCCAGGAACTTGTCCAGGCCCAGGATCCCGGCCGCCTTCTTCACCCGCCGGTCGATGTCCGCCTTGGGCGTCTTGCGCAGCTTGAGCCCGAAGGCGAGGTTGTCGTACACCGTCATGTGCGGGTACAGCGCGTAGCTCTGGAAGACCATGGCGATATCCCGATCCTTGGGCGGGACGTCGTTCACCACGCGATCACCGATCAGGACTTTGCCCTCGGTCACGGTCTCGAGACCGGCCACGCAGCGCAGGGCGGTCGTCTTGCCGCAGCCTGACGGACCCACCAGGACCAGGAACTCGCCATCGGCGACCGCGAGGTCGAGCTCATTGACCGCCGTCGTATCGGCAGCGAACCGCTTCGAGACGTGGTCGAAGGTGACGGTCGCCATCGCTTCCTCCGAAAGAGAAGGTCTCGCTCGGCGCCGGGCATGGGCCGGCGATGGCCATTGGCGATTACCTTACCCCACCGGGTCCAGCCTCTTCACCCACCCCCTGCCGCCCGACCGGAATCGGCGGCGAGCTTCTCGAGCTGGTCGGCGTGCTCCTCGAGGTGGCCGACGACGAACCGCTCCGCGATCTGGGCCACGGTCATCTCACCGAGACGCGCATGGAGTCCCCGCGCAGACCATTGCTCCGCAGTGAGCCCAAGGAGATACGTCCGGAGCTGCGCGAGCGCCCCGGCCAGACGAGCCATTTGCTCGCTCGGCGGGTCGTGCCGGCCGGCCGCGATGGCGCCGATCCGGCCCTCATCGGCAGTCGTCCGCCCGAAACTGACCGGCCCGGCGCCGCGAGCCGCGCCCACGATGACGCGTCGAATCTCGTTCTGCCAGTACGGGACGAACTCGGCGACGTGGGCCCAGGCCTGACCCGCGTCCCACTGCTCCCCGGTGGCCGGGTCCGGGTCGGTGAGCCCGGGCGGGGGGTCCTCGGCGAAGGCCGCCAACCGTCCCTCGGCCACCGCCATCCGGGCCATCAGCTCGATGTGCTGGTTCATGACGCGCTTCTCCCTGTCGAGCGGGTGATGATCGGCGTGCGCAGCTCCCCGAGGCGCTCGATGCGGAGCACGACCTCGTCCCCGGGCTCCAGCCACCGGCCGAGGCGCTTCTCGCCCACCTCCAACAGGCAGCCACTGCCCACGGTGCCGCTGCCGACCAGGTCGCCGGCCCGCAGCCGGACGTCGGCCGAGGCGCGGGCCAGCATCTCCCCGAACGAGAACTGCGCGGACGACCACGTTCCGTGGCTGATCTCGGTCCCGTTCACCTCGGCGGTCATCGTCAGGTCGTATCCCTTTCCGGCACGGACATCGGTCAGCTCGTCGGGAGTGACCAGCCAGGGACCGATGGTGGTGGCGAAGTCCTTGCCCTTTGCCGGGCCCAGCCGGACCGTCGTCTCCTCGCGCTGCAGGTCGCGGGCCGACCAGTCGTTGAGGATGAGGTAGCCGCCGATCGCCTCCTCCGCCCGGTCCGCGGGGAGGTCGACTGCCGGCGTGTCGACCAGTGCCCCGACCTCCAGCTCGTAATCAAGCTCGACCGATCCCTCTGGCGCCCACACCGCGTCGCCCGGTCCGCGGATCTCCGACGTGTTGCCGAAGTAGAAGATCGGCAGGCGGTACCACGCCCTGGGGATGTCCTGGCCCCGGCGCTTCCACATCGTGCCGACGTGCTGTTCGAAGGCATAGAAGTCGCGAAGTGACGGAGGGTCGAGGATCGGTGGCCCGAAGTCGAGGTCGCCGGCGTCGAGCACGTCTCCTTCCGCGGTCGCGCGCTCGCCTGCGACCAGGTCGGCGAGGGCCTCCACCCGCAGGCCGCGCGCGAGATGGGCGTCCAGGGTCGTCACCGGCTGCCGGAAGAGGACCGCGTTGTGCCCGAGCCGCGCATCGGCGGCGGCCATCGCGACCCGCGCCGACTCGAGGTCCAGCCAGTGGCTGCCGTTCGGGTCCGTGGAGGCTGCCAGCCGCCAGGGGGTGCCGATCGGGGCGTTCCGCTCACGGACGTGGGCCAGGCGCATCGCGCGGAGTGTACGCGGCACCATCAGTACTTCCGGTTCATGGTGCGTTGCTGGGCGGTTCGGTACGGTCCAGACCGGATGTCCCATGTCGCCGACCGGGGGGTCGCCGAGCTGCCCGTGGCCCGCCTGAGCGAGCCCCGGCGCCCTTCACGCGCTCGGCGCGCGAGTACCCGGCTGACTGCCGGCCAGCCGAAATGGGTCCGCCGCCTGGGTCGAGACCCCTACCTGTGGTACACGGGCCTCCTCGCGCCGGTCGCGATCGCCGTCTCGGCGGTCACCTTTTTCACCCCGGATGTCGCCGCGGTGCTCGCCCTGAGCGCGCTGTTCATCGGTCTTCAGGCCGTGGCTGGCCTGGTGCCCGCCCGTCATCGGTTCTTGACCCCCGCGGGCTGGTCGCTGCTGCGGCTCGTGATCGCGCTGCTCTACGTGTGGTCAATGGTCAACACGGTTGGCGGGCCGACCCATCCGCTGTTCTCGCTGTACCTGCCGGTCGTCGTCGCGGCAGCCGCCTTGGGGAGGGCGCAGGGCATCGTGATCGGGGTCACCGCAGCGGTCATCTACCTCGTCCCCGAGCTGGCGAGCCTGCTCGACCCCGAGACGGTTCTCAACCCGGTGTCGGTCCTCGCGTTGGCCGAGCTGACGCCCCGGGGCATAGCCCTGGTCGGCGTGTCGACCGTGCTGGCCATCGGCACCCGGCGGCTCGTCTCGGAGCTGGAGGCGATCAGCGACCAGTTTCGGGCCGCTGCCCTCTCCGAGCGGCGTCGCTCGCGGCAGATCGCCGGCCTGGAGACCATCAGCCGGCTGCTGGTCACGGCCGGTGCCACC